>DASWXG010000869.1:0-6757 GCA_036405615.1 Prosthecobacter sp.
GCCGGGTGTGAAGCAGGAAGAGTTCACCGAAGTCCGCCAGAAAATCCAGCAGGTCGCCCATCTGGAATTCCGCGTCGTCCACGCCCAGAGCAGTGCCAAGCTGGCCGAGATCCGTGCCAACGGCGGCATCGCCGAGCCGGGCTGGGAAGAACTGAAGTACCAGAAACAGACCGACAACGAAGGCAAACCCCTTCCCGACCGCGGCAGCGAACTGGTCCGCAACCGTCCTGACATGGAAGGCAAGTATGTGAAGGAAGCTTTCCCCACCTACGACGCCTCCGGTTGGAAGGTGGTGCTGAACATGGACGGTGAAGGCTCCAAGCGCTTCGACGAGATCGCCGCCGTCAACCGCAACCGCCAACTGGCGATCATTGTGGACAACGAGATCATCTCCGCTCCGGTGCTTCAGACAGACCACTTCGGCGGCAGCGCCGTCATCAGCGGCAACTTCAAAGAAAAGGAAGCCCGTACGCTGGCCACCCTCCTCCAGAACCCCCTGGAAAACCCGATGAAGATCCTCTCCGAGAGCGCAGTTTCCGCCTCCTACGGTGAATCCTCCATCAACCAGGGCAAATGGGTCGGCATCGCCGGTCTGGCGGTCACCACCTGTTTCATGCTGTTCATCTACCGCATGGCCGGTCTCATCGCCATCGTCGGTCTGGTTATCAACCTGGCTGTCCTCTTCGGCGGCATGGCGCTCTTCGGCTTCACCCTCACCATGCCGGGTATCGCCGGTATCGTCCTCACCATCGGCATGGCGGTGGACGCCAACGTGCTGATCTACGAACGTATGCGTGAAGAGCGCGAGGCTGGCAAGACCCTGTCCGCAGGTCTGGAAGCCGCCTATGAAAAGGCCTTCTCCGCCATCGCTGACTCCAACATCACCACCCTCATCTCGGCCTCCATCCTGTTCGCCATCGCCGGCGGTCTGGTGAAAGGTTTCGCCGTCACCCTGATGATCGGTCTCCTTTCCTCCATGATCGGCGCCCTGATCGTCACCCGCGTGGTGTTCATGTGGGTGATTGACAAAAACATCCTCACCACGCTGACCACCACCAAGATCATCCCTGACCGTGTCTTTGACATCCTGTCGAAGGCCAAGGGTTTCATCATTGCCTCCCTGGTCATCACGGCCATCTCCTTCGCCACTCTCGCGATGAAGGGCAAAAACAGCTTCGGCATTGATTTCCGCGGCGGTGCTCTCACCCACGTGGAACTGAAGCCTGGCCAGAACATCACGGACGGCGAACTGGAAACCGTGCTGAAAGGCCTCAAGCAGGCCGATGGCAAATCCATCGGCACTTTCTACTCCCAGCGCAAGAGCAACGCCACCGGCGGCGAAGTCATCGCCGTCCGCAGTGAGGCTGAAGCTGGCCAGGTGATTGAAACCGCTGTCAAAGCCAAGTTTGGCGACAAGATCCTCGGCACCCAGATGAGCATGGTCGGTGCCCTCATCGGCAACGAATCCGCATGGATTTCCCTCTATGCGATGGGTGCAGCCTTGGTGGCCATCTTCATCTACCTGATGTTCCGCTTCGAGTTCGCTTTCGCGGTCGGTGCCATCGTCGCTCTCTTCCACGACGTCCTGATGGTCCCCGGCCTGTGCGTTCTTTTCGGCCAGGAACTGAGCCTCATCCATGTGGGCGCCCTGCTCACCATCGCCGGTTACTCCATCAACGACACCATCGTGGTGTTTGACCGTATCCGCGAAAACATCCAGAAGGGCATCGGCGGCAGCACCCGCGAGCTGATGAACGAGGCGATCTGCAAGACCCTCAGCCGTACCCTCCTCACCGGTCCGACGGCTCTGGCTCCGATGATCATGCTCCTGTTCCTCGGCAATCCGGCCATGCTTGAGTTCGCCGTGCCGATCACCATCGGTGTGTTGCTGGGCACCTATTCCTCCATCTTCATCGCCAGCCCGCTGGTCCTCTGGTACACCAAGGTTACTGGTACCAGCCTCAAGCGCGAAGTGCTGGACGCTCACGAGCAGGCCCAGAAAGCGGAGGCAGCCATCGCCGCCGCCAAGGCCTGATCAGCCTCTCCAGCGAAGAACAAAAGTCCAGACGGGCGGAGCCAAAAGCTCCGCCCGTTTTTTTTGCCCGGGCAGCAGTCCCCCGGCCTCAGGCTGGCTGCGGAGACGGCTCTATCCTCTCGCTCCTTTCAGGGCTTCGAGGCCCCACACTGGCAGCCAGCACAACTAACAAAAAGCTCGTCAACAAGATGACACCCAGAGCCGGGCGCAGCCCCAGCCCTTCCGCCAGGAGGCCTATGACCGGCGGGCCTAACAAAAACCCGAGATAGCCCAGCGACACCACCGCAGCCACAGCAGGTCCGGGGCGCACATCCGGTGTGCTTCCGGCTGCGCTGAAAACCTGTGGCACCACCGTGGCAAAACCGGCCCCGACGGCGGCAAAGCCCACCAGCGCCAGAACAGGACTGCCCGCCCCCAGAGCAAGCCCCATCCCCGCGACCGCCAGGACACCGCTGCAACGCACCAGCAAAACAGGCCCAAGCCAGGCCGCGAGCCCGTCGCCCGCAAAACGGCCCAGGGCCATGGCGATGGAAAAGGCGGCGTATCCAGCCGCAGCGGTGCCTTCCGACGCCTGCACCACATCTCGCAGAAACACAGCGCTCCAGTCCGCCATCGCCCCCTCCCCGATCATGACGCAAAACGCCACCACCCCCAGTACCAGCAGCCTCTTCCGCTGCCGCCAGGAAATGCCTGACGAAGCCTTGGCGGCATTCTCGGGACCTGCCTGCATTTCTCCCGGATGCTCCACATGCAGGTGATGGAAAACGACCAGCCCGCCGCCACAACCAAGCAAGAGCGCCGCCAGCATGTAGTGGAGCAGAGGCATGGCCTCCAGCGCCGCAAAACCAGCCCCCATGCCGGCACCCGCCAGGCCGCCCAGGCTGAACAAGGCATGAAACGAAGCCATCACCGGCCGGTCATACTGCTTCTCCACCAAAACCGCCTGGGCATTCATAGCCACATCCAGCGCCCCATGGGAGGCACCAAAGGCAGCCAGTGCCAGCATGAAGGTCACCTTGTCCGGTGCCAGCGCCAGAAGTGGCAGCATCAGGCTGTAAAGTGTGGCAGACACCTGGCACACCCGGTGGCTGCCGTAGCAGGAACTTGCCCTGCCCGCCAGAGGCATGGCGATGAGAGCCCCGCCCGCCATGCCCAGCAGCGCCAGCCCCAGAAAACCGTGGCTCATGCCCAGCCCCTGCTGGATGGCAGGGATGCGTGAGACCCAGGTGGCAAACAACGCGCCGTTCATGAAAAACAGCGCAGAAACCGCCCGTCTCGCCACCACCGGGGCCTGGACCTGAAGACCGGCGGAGGGCAGCCCCTCATACAGTTCAGTTTCCATTCAGGTGCATGGGTGAGAGTTCCGCGCTGTTGCGCCAGCGATGTGGCGCTGAAGACAAGGCCAGTTCGTCTCCATCGTGGAAAGTCAGCCAGTCGGTACGCACTTTGTCCCAGTCCTGAAGGTTGAGCCCATGGCTGGCAAAAAGCTCCCGGATCCGCAGCGAATCCCACTTCAAGATGTCTTCGAGGATCGGCACCAGCACGCTGGGGCTGTGATCACTCAGCACCGTTCTCTTGGCGATGCGGCCGATGGATTTCGCCTCCGAAACCGCAATCGTATGGCCGTCCCGGCTGTTCACATGCTGCATGACGTAGAGGTCCGAGCAACCATCGCCGATGTAGATCGTCCGGTCCGGGCTGACGTGCAGGCGGGATTCCAGTTCCTGCAGCACCGTGACCTTGCCATAACCGGCAGGCACACGACGCACAGCTGAAATTTCCCCGCTGGCGGGATCGAAATCAAAGTCCGTCCCGAAAATGCGCTCTGGCGGCACGATGCCCTCCAGGGCTGACCGCACGACTTCCGTAGGCCCGGCGGAGATCACGTGGAACTGAAACCGGCAGCCCGCGAGCTGCTGACCCAGAATTTGAGTCAGCAACCGGACATTGTACTTCAGCCGCACACGCTTGCCGGCCTCGACCAGGTGCTCGCGCCTGACCCCTCGGAAACAAGGGTCATGCCGCAGGAGATAGGCCAGTTCCGCGCCTTGCTGGACAAGATGGATCTTGGCCAGGCCTGCGACCTTCTCTTCGAAGTTGGCCACGCCCATCAGCTCGCTGAGGACCAGGCCCGAATCATTGAAGCTGAGTGTTTTGTCAAAATCGCTGGCCACCAAATACTGCGTGGCCGCGTCAGGGGATGTAAACATGATGTTTTTTTGGGGGGGTGAAGCTCGGAGCAAGCTTTGCAGCCCGCATCAAGCTGATATAACAAATCCAAGCATCAGAGGTGCCAATCCGGCCAAAAATGGATTTCGTTTGCCAGAGCCATCCAACAAAGCTGTAATATCATATTTATATGACACGGCCCGGCCGCCACAGTTCACAGCCCAAATATCAGCATGTTTTTGAGCATCTCCGCCGGGAGATTCTGTCAGGGCAGTACCAGACCGGGCAAAAAATCCCCAGCGAAGCGCATCTGGAAAAACGCTTCGGGGCATCGCGCATCACCATCGGGCGGGCCGTCCGGGATCTTTGCCACCAGGGGCTGGTGGAAAGGCGCGCAGGATCCGGCACTTTTGTCCGCCCGCAGCCATACACCTCCCCAACCAAGGAACTCGCCTTCGGCCTCCTGATCCCGGATCTGGGGCAAACGGACATCTTTGAGTCCATCTGTCAGGGGCTGGCCGAAGCACCGGCCGCCCAGGAACATTCACTGGCGTGGCTCAAAGCCCCCCCGAACTCCGCCGGGATGAGCTTGGAAGAAAGAGCCTGGTTTCTCTGTCAGCAAGCCATTGCCCGCCAAGTGTCCGGCGTTTTCTTCACACCTCTGGAAACCGTCTCCGCCAGTTCCCCTGAGGAACCCTGGGCTACCAACACCCGGATTGTACAGGCTTTGGAGAATGCCGGCATTCCCGTCGTTTTGCTGGACCGCGACATTGTTCCCTTTCCCGGCAGAAGCGGGTTCGACCGTGTGGGCATTGACAACTGGCGGGCCGGGCTGACCGCCACGTCTCATCTGCTGGATCAGGGCGGCTGCCAGCGCCCCCTTTTTCTCGCCAGCAGCCGCAGCGCGGCCAGCTCTGTGGAAGAGCGGATCGCGGGCTTCCGGGCCGCCGTCACGGCACGTGGGCTGGGTTGTGAAAGCTGGCAGGTCCAGCGCTTGGATCTTGAAGACGGATCTGCCCTTCGGGACATGCTCCGCAGCCATCGTCCCGAAGCTGTCGTCTGCGCCAATGACCGCACTGCCGCGCGTCTTATGCAGGCCGCCCTCGCCGAGGACCTGCGTGTGCCCGGGGATCTGCGCATCATCGGTCTGGATGACGTCTCCTATGCCGGGCTTCTCCCCGTGCCGCTCACCACCCTGCGCCAGCCTTGCCGGGAAATCGGCTGCATGGCCATGCAGACCATGCTGGAGCGCCTGGCCAACCCGGCCCAGCCAGCCCGGCAGGTCCTGCTCAGCACCACGCTTGTGGTCCGTTTTTCCTGCGGAGCCAGCCAGTCCTGAGCAATCACTTCCCGGTATCCAGATACCGTATGACCTTTTCCAGCCACTTGCCGTCCGGGGCACTGTGGCCCTGGTTGGGAATCTCAAACAGTTTCACACTGGCAAACCCGTCCGCCTTGAAACCCTGCTCATAGATGGTCCGGGTGTTGTCGAGATTGGAGTCTTTTTCTCCCGTGATCAGCGCGAACCTGTTTTGCTGGTGCCCGATGCGGGCGATTTCGGGGTGTGGAAAATAACGGCGGTCATAGACCATGCCGTCCTTGCCCTGGGTGGGTTTGAAATAGTTCACCCCCATGAAGCAGGCCGCCCCGGTGAACATGTCCGAATAGGCGACCCCGATCATGGATGCCACACGGGCCCCGCCGGAATGACCGCTGATGTAAACCCGGTCGGGATTCACCTTGTACAGCTGCCGGAGGTAATGGCTGGCATCCACCGCCAGGCGGATGCGGTCGGGCACCTCGCGGTTGTTCCCCGAATGCACGGCCCCGATGAAAATAAGCTTTTCATCCGCCAGCACCTTTTCCCACTCGGGGCTGATGGAGGGCCGGTCGCCAGGGCTGACCCACACAAACAGGCCATGCGGCTCGCTTTCCTTGTAGCCCTTGGGAACCAGGATCTCGAATTCCTCCTGGCTCAGGTCATAGGCCCGGGGATCATCCGGGTCCGACATCCGCATTTTATACTGTTCGTTACTGTTTTGCGGGATGGATTCCTTGAAGGTGATGATGCTGCGCACGCCGGGTTTCACCGCCGGGGCAGCGGAATCAGCAGCGGCGAGAGGAAGAACGGACAGCAGGGAAAAGAGAAAGCTGAGACGGCGCATCATGGATGGGTGTCCATCACAACGGATGAACGGTGAACTTCCAAGGCAGAAGTTTGCAACATCGCTGCCGCCTTCACATCTCCGCCTGGAACCTGCCCTGCTTCTCAGGATTCGGAATCCGGCTTGCCCTTGCTCACCAGAGGCTCGAAGACAAACCACTGATCCCAATGCTCATGCACGAACCGGTGCATGATCGGCAGCCAGACCTTGCCCAGATCATCCGCGCGGATCTTGGTCTTGCCGTCATAGAAACAAGGACCGACCACGATGCGGTATTTCAGAATGCCCAGCCGCTGCAGGAAAATGGGGTAACAGGGCACTCGGGCGATCTCAGCCAGGACCAGGGGACCGCGCGGGATTTTGAAGGTGACGCCCTCGTTTTCCATCT
>DASWXG010000870.1:0-6345 GCA_036405615.1 Prosthecobacter sp.
GGACAAAAGGGAAAGGACTATTTCTGTGCGACAATCGCCGTGCCGGTGGCATCGCAAACGCGAAGCTGGAACTGCCACTCTACGGTCCATTGCTCCGTCTGCTCATTCTGGCAGCATTTTACCAGGATGGCGTTTTTGCCCTTCTTGAGTCTAACAGGAAGTTTGTACTGGTCCAGCTTGGCGCCGCGGTGGTACTCGTCCCGGGCAAAAAGCAGTTCGCCGTTCAGCCAGACTTTCCAGCCATTTTTGCAGCCGAGGCGGATCTGGGCGTCGCGCTCTTCCGAGGAATCGAACTCGGTGTAGGCGTAGCCGGTGACCTCCTTCAGCATGGTGAAGGGCTTGTTAAAATCCACCTGGCCGTATTCGTCCTTGCTGGAAAAATCTGCCCAGCGCACATCGCCGTTCTTGCCGGGGTAGGCCGCGTCCAGTTTGATCTCTTTTTCCGGAGGGAATTCGGTGTCAAAACCCTTGCGTGCGATGTTGGGGAAGGGGGCGATGACTTTCCAGTCCATCAGGAAACCGAAGTGCTTGGGCAGATCCACCGGCTGCCCCTGGTCCTTCAGTTTTTTGGCCAGGGCTTTGATCTGGTCTTCATCGCGCGCGCTGTTCAGCGCCTGCTTCCAGGATGCAATCGCGGTCTCCTTGCTGTTCTGGGCCAGGGCTTCATCTCCGGCCTCCAGCAGTTTCGCCACCGGGTGGCGGCGCAGTTCTGAACTGGGGTCTTCCAGCAGCCCGGTGGTCAGTTTCTCAGCCAGCGCGGGCTCTGCGCGCTGGAGCAGGTCAAATGCCACCACCCGTGCGGCCGGGCTGTTTCGGGTATCCTTCAGGAAAGCCTCCACCTCGGGCACGGGCAGCTTTTTGGCGGCGATGGCCTGGTCGGCGATCACCCCCACGGCCGCGCGCAGCCAGTTCTCCGCCAGCGGGTTGGCTCCGTTCATGCCGGCCAGTACTTCCGGCAGTGTTCCAGCATCCGCCTGGGTGATCTGCTTCCACGCCGCTGCTGCTTTCTCATTGCCCTCGCCTTCGCGGGACACCGCGCGGATGGCCTCCAGCGGAGCCTGCAAACTGGCGGCGGAGAGCCCCTGGGGGAGGGCGGCGATGAGCGTTGCCGCCATCCACAGGCCGGAAGGGGCACACCGGGAGGCAGAAAACAGAGACAGGGGCAGATGTGGCATGGTGAAAAGAGGCGGAATGACGGGAAAGTTGGGCAGCGATGGACGCGCCGGTGCAGCAACCAACGCACAAACGACACGGTTTTTGTGGATTTATCCTTTGAAGTAACCGCGCTGTTTCATCCAGGTGGTGCCTTCGCCTTTCTCTGCTGCGGTGACAAACTCCTCCATCAGCGGGCGGGTGATCTGGGGCTGTTTGGCAACCAGAATGCGGTAAACCTTGGCAAACTGGCGACCGCCCTCACGCAGGCAGGTGGCGGCATCTGCCCCGTCGAGGGCGGGCTTGGCGCTGCCCAGCATGAAGGCGCGCAGCAGAGCCTCTTCCGTCCCCGGGGCCACGGCTTTGCAATGCTGCAGCCAGGATGACACGGGATCTTCAGGAATGTTGATGGGGAAATAAGGGGTCTGTTTCAGATAGGCCAGGACAGCTGCGGAGGCTTCGTCGCTTTGGGCTGACAGCGGATCTTTGAGATATTGGTCCACCAGGTCCCGGATGTGAGTCCTCAGTGAAGGGTCTTTCAAAAGCTGGAACATAAGGCCCATGATCGTCTTCATGCCTTCCTGCCCGGCTTCGCCAGTGGCGGAGGGCCGAACGTGGCGCATGGTGATGAGGTATCCGTCCAGGATGGTGATGCCCACCCACTGGCGGATGACGGCCTCCACACTGCCCCGGTCAGAGACACTCATACGGGTGGCCGTAATCTCGCTGGTGGCGATGGGGATGGACTGTTTTTGCCACAAGTCCAGATTGCCGCCCACGGTGTCCCCAATGACCAGGTTCTTGTACCGTCCCTGCTTGGCCATGTTTTCCAGGTCCATGGTGACCACATCCATCTCCGTCAGGATGCGGCGGTGCATATCCTCCAGGGCCGCAGGAGGCGGATTCAGCTTGAAAAGAAAGATGTCCAGCCGCGCCTGTTCCTCCAGATTTTCATAACGCAGCAGCGTGCCGGTTTCCTTTTCATAGGTGAAGTGTCCCGTGAAGCGGTAGTCGCCCACAAACTGGGGGAAGGAAAGCTGGGTGGGATCATGCTTCCACGGTTTGCCGTCATTGGAAGGCGGGACCCAGCTGCCTTTGGGCTCATCGGCCGGGGCGGGCAGGGGAGCCAGCACGGCGGCCAGGGCCAAAAAGGCGGCAAAAAGGGATTTTTGGGGGGCGGTCATGGCCCCGATGTTGCGTTGGCCGCCTCTCTGTTGCAATGCCAAAGCGCAGCCGAACGGAGGCGGAAAGTCCCAAAACGTCACTGTCGAGGCCTTTTCCTGCCCTTGACTCTCCGCCTCTGCCGCTGAACTACTTGGCTCCTCACTTTTTCTCCCCCACCACCTGAAGCAATGCCCCGCCGAATCACCTACCGCGACGCCATCCGTGAAGCCCTGGACGAAGAGATCGCCCGCGATCCCATGGTGGTCGTGATGGGAGAAGAAGTGGCCCAATACAACGGTGCCTACAAAGTGACCCAGGGCCTGTGGGACAAGTGGGGCGACAAACGCCTGGTGGACACCCCCATCAGCGAGGCCGGATTCATCGGCATGGGCGTCGGTGCCTCCATGCTGGGCGTGCGCCCCGTGATGGAACTCATGTTCTGGAGCTTCTACACCGTGGCCTGGGACCAGATCGTCAACAACGCCGCCATGGTGCGTTACATGTCCGGCGGCAAGATCAACTGCCCCATCGTCATCCGCGGCCCTGCCAACGGCGGTACCAGCGTGGGTGCCACCCACAGCCACACCCCGGAAAACATCATGGCCAACTTCCCCGGCATGAAGTGCGTGGTGCCCAGCAATGCGTACGATGCCAAGGGCCTCATGAAGGCCGCCATCCGCGACAACGACCCCGTCATGTTCATGGAGAGCACCAAGCTCTACGGTGAAGAGTGGGAAGTCCCTTCCAACGATGAACTGCCCGGCGGCGAGCTTTTCATCCCGCTCGGCACGGCCGACATCAAGCGTGAGGGGACCGACATCTCCCTCATCGCCCACGGCAAGGCTGTCATCACCTGCCTGGAGGCCGCCCGCATCCTGGAAGAGGAGCATGGCATCAGCGCCGAAGTGGTGGACGTCCGCACCATCCGCCCGCTGGATGAGGAAACCATCCTCAACTCCGTGGCCAAAACCCACCGCGCCATCTACGTGGAAGAAGGCAAGCCCTTCTGCGGTGTCGGTGCCCAGATCGCCTACACCATCCAGGCCCAGCTTTTCGACGAACTGGATGCCCCTGTCCTGCGCGTGAACAGCCTGGACGCTCCGGCCATCTACAGCCCGCCGCTCGAAGCCATCCAGCTTCCGACCGCAGACGTCGTTGTCGCCAAAGCCCTGTCCATCTGCTGATCCGCACTCACCCCGTTTTCGTCCACGCCTCGTCTCCTTCCTTGACCTTCTTGACCCTTTGACCTCTGTGACTCCGGCCTGAGTGCCCGTCAGTTTCATTGAGTCAGCTGTCCTCTCATCCTACTCTCCCTGCTTTTTCCGCCATGCCCAAGATCATCGAAATGCCCAAACTGAGTGACACCATGACCGAGGGCACCCTCGCCAAATGGACCGTCAAGGAAGGGGACAAAGTCACCACCGGCCAAGCTGTTGCCGACGTGGAGACGGACAAGGCCACCATGGAAATGCCCTGCTTCTTTGAGGGCACGATTCACAAGATCCTCGTCAAGGCCGGTGAAAAGGCTCCGCTGAACGCCCCGCTTGCTGTCGTGCTGGAAGAGGGCGAAGAAGTCCCGGCCAACCTGGACGAAATCATCGCCAATGCCAAGGCTGCCGCAGCCCCGGCCCCCAAGGCTGACAAGCCTGCCGCTGGTGGCGCAGCCAAGAAAGCGTCCGCAGCCTCGGCTGGCCCGCGCCTGCCTACCGCTCCGCAGCCTGCCCGCCGCGCTGCCATGGCCAACGCCCGTGTGAAAGCCTCCCCTCTGGCCCGCAAGATCGCTGAAGAAAAAGGCGTGGATCTCACCGCCCTTCAGGGCAGCGGCCCTGGCGGCCGTATCGTCCGTGCCGATGTGGAAAGCGCCCCTGTCGGTGGTGCTTCCGCAGGTCGCGGTCTGCCTGCCACCCCGGCCATCCGCCCGACCTATGGCGACGAAGACCAGCGCGTGCCGACCAGCAGCATGCGCAACATCATTGCCGAGCGCCTGCTGGCCTCCAAGACCCAGATCCCGCACTTCTACCTGCAGATGGAAGTGGATGCCGGCCCGCTCATGGAGTTCCGCGCGCATCTGAACGCCACCAACGAGAAGACCGGCGGCAACAAGTACACCGTCAACGATTTCATCCTGAAGGCCGTCATCCGTGCCGCCCAGGCCCAGCCAGCCATCAACGCCGCCTGGGATGGCGATGCCATCGTCAAGTTCAAGTCCGTCGGCCTGAGCGTCGCCATCGCCATTGACGACGGTCTTGTCACTCCGGTCATCAAGCAGGCCGAGAAAAAGACCCTTCTGGAAATCAGCCAGAGCGTCAAAGACCTCGCTGGCAAGGCCAAGAACAAGAAGCTGAGCCCGGATGACTTCGCTGGCGGCACCATCACCGTCTCGAACCTCGGCGCTTATGGCATCGACCAGTTCGCCGCCATCATCAACCCGCCGCAGGCCGCCATCGTCGCCATCGGCAGCATCCGCAATGCTCCCGTGGTGAATGACAAAGGCCAGATCGTCGTCGGCCAGCGCATGTGGATCGGCCTCAGCGGCGACCACCGCGTCGTGGACGGCGCCGTCGCCGCCACCTTCCTCGCCGAACTCCGCAAGTTCCTCGAAAGCCCCGCGCTGATGCTGGTGTAATCCATCACTGGTAGGGACGCGCTGCGCCGCGTCCGACTCCCTTCGCAAAAGCCCTGGTCCGCGAGGATCGGGGTTTTTGTTTCAATGTTTGAAAGCAGATCTCTGCATGATCCTTTCTTGAACGTTGTTAGAACACTCTCTAGAAGCTTGTTTGACACTTTACTGAATCCCTCAAATGAACGCCGTCGAAATCGAAGAAGCCATTTCAAACTTGGCCGCAGCTCCCTTCGATGCAGAGAACTTCCCCTACGCTTTTCTTGAAGCCTTTGGAAACAAGGCGACAACAATCCTGCGACTAAAAAGCGGGGCGACCAATCAATCAGATCTAGGAGGTGTTCTTCAGCGGAATAATGTCCATATCAAAACTTGTGCCCCGGGTAATGTTTTGCACACCTTGCAGGCATTGCGGGAAAGTCCAAAGACGGCATCGCAAAAAGCCAAGTTTATCCTCGCTACTGACGGTCTCGAGTTTCAAGCAGAGAACCTCGTCGATGGCAGTACCATCGCCTGCGACTACCCGGACTTTCACGATCACTTTGGCTTCTTCCTGCCGCTGGCCGGCATCACCACGGTCCGGCAGATCGCGGAGAACGCCTTTGATATCAAGGCCACAGGACGCCTGAACCGGCTCTATATCGAGTTGCTGAAGGACAATCCAGACTGGAGCACGGCCGCCCGCCGGGAAGAGATGAACCACTTCATGGCCCGGCTCATCTTCTGCTTCTTTGCGGAGGACACCGCCATCTTTCATCAGGACAAGCTTTTCACCGCCACCATCGAGCAGATGAGCGCGCGGGACTCCTCAAATACGCACGAGGTGATCTCAGAGCTGTTCCGCGCCATGGACACAAAGCTGGTTGGGCGTGCATCCGCCAGGATCAAAAGCTGGGCCGACGGCTTTCCCTATGTGAATGGCGGCCTGTTTTCTGATAAAGTGGACGTGCCGAAGTTCTCAAGGATCGCACGCTCTTACCTCTCCCACATCGGCAATCTCGACTGGACAAAGATCAATCCAGACATCTTCGGCTCCATGATCCAGGCCGTGGCGGATGATGAAGAGCGCGGTGCCCTGGGCATGCACTACACCAGCGTGCCAAACATTCTCAAGGTGCTGAATCCGCTCTTTCTCGACGACTTGCGTGCCAAGGTCGAGGAGGCTGGAGACAATACTCGCAAGCTGTTAAACCTGCGCCAGCGTATCTCCCGCATCCGCGTCTTCGATCCCGCCTGCGGCTCTGGGAATTTCCTCGTTATTGCTTACAAGCAGATGCGTGAGATCGAGGCAGAGATCAACACGCGCCGGGGCGAGGCTGACCGCAAGTCGGACATCCCGCTAACCAATTTTCGCGGAATCGAGATCCGCCACTTTTCCTGTGAGATCGCCCGCCTCGCTCTCATCATCG
>DASWXG010000871.1:0-9917 GCA_036405615.1 Prosthecobacter sp.
GTGGTAAATGCCCTGCCAGCCGATGGCCAGCAACAGCGTCAGGGAACCCAGAGTCATGTGCCCGGCATACTGCCGCAGCGCCATGTCATTCCAGTTGCCAAAGTCCCTGAAGATGGAGTGGAAGCGCAGCCAGTAAGCCAGATGCATGGCTGCCACGGCCATGATCAAATCGCCCAATACCGATACCAAAACCCAGAGATGAGGAGAGGGGTTTCCTTTGAGTTTCTGGGCGCGCCTCTCTTCCAGCTTTTGCAGCAGATTTCCGGTAACAACTCCCGGGCTGTTGATCAAAAAAGGATCCGGAGACGATGGGGGATGTGAGCTTTGGCCCATGAAATCGGTATGGTATTTTTAAATATAGCTGCAAATACCAATGAAAATCAACCCTGGAATGTCGTCTTTATAAAAACAAGACGCATTGATGATAATGTTATCAAAAAAGAGTTAGCCGGGTAGGCCGGCTCGATCAAACCTGGCGCATTTCCCGGGCTGTCACCATGCCGGCATCGGCATTCTGAAAATGTGCAATTCCGACCGCAAGGGCATCTGCAGCATCCGCAGGCGGGGTCTCCCGCAGCCTGAGCATGCTGCGGATCATGAAGGCGACCTGATCCTTTTGCGCGGCTCCGCGCCCTACAGCCGCCTGCTTCACCTCCTTGGGCGCATATTCATAGATGGCCATGCCATGCTCGGCCGCCGCGATGAGGCAGGCCGCACGGGCCGTTCCCAGGACAATGGCTGTCTTGAAGCTCTGCACATAGATCGTCGCCTCAATCGCACAGACAGTAGGCGCGTGCTGGCGGATGACCTCATGAAGCTGTTCCCGGATGGCTACCAGACACCCTGAATGGAGCAGTTTGGGAGAGTTGGAGATGACACCGTAGGCGATCGCCTTCACGTCCCGGCCAGACTTTTCCAAAATGGCCCAGCCCGTGTTGCGCAGGGCCGGATCAATGGCCAGGACACGATCGGGGAGAGCGGGGGCAGGGGAGGCGGGCATGAAAGGGGATGAGCGCGGAATGCCAGCCGGGAGTTCAAGGGACACTTCCTTCTGGCACTTCCGCGGAGGGGATTACCACTTTTTCTTCTTGGGCTGGCTCCAGCTTTCGCCCAGGCGGAAAAGCTTGTCGATGGACACAGCACCAGAACCAAACAGCAGCAGCGTCGCGGCAATCAGAAGGTAGAGCCAGCCAAGCTCCGAGTAGACAGCTCCGCCTTTGATGATGGCCCCGATGGCGACCGGCATCAGCACCACGGCAAACAGCCGTGTGAGAAAGCCGATGCACCAGCTCAGGGCCACTGCTGCCACCACGATGGCCACCGCAGGTGCCAGCAGAGTAGGCTGGGGAAGACCGGCTTCACTGAAGACAGTTACCCAGTTCCAGGCCTGCTCCTTCCAAAGGAACTCATAAGCACCGTGTGCCGCATCCCACCCATGTCGAGTCATCAGCAGAACGCCGCTGCCAATGCGCAGGATGGCAATGCTTTTGAACAGGTTTCCCCAGGGATTTTGATTTGCGGCAGGGTTGCCACCAATGTGTTCGATCATGCGGGGGAAAAATTACAGGTCAGGGGAAAGGTAGATGATGTCGCCGGGTTCGGGCTCGTTGCGGTCAGCCGCTTCCAGGCTCGAGTAGTAACGGCGGTTGCCCTCGCGGATCAGATAGACTCCGCGGTTGGTGGAGTTGGGCTTGCGTCCACCGGCTGTTGCCACGGCCTGCTGCAAGGTCATGTCTTCCCAGGCAGGGATGAACTCCTCCTTCACCACATCCCCGGCCACGGACACAACAGGCACATCTTCCACGGAGACGATGTGGATGGTTACCGGGCGGTGGAGACGCATGCCAATGCGGAAGGTGGCAGCGATGGCCTCCACAGCCTGGGGCAGGCTGGCCCCGCCAATTTTGGCACTGCCGATGGATTCTCCAAAGTTGACCGTGCCTGTCGAGTCCACCATCACAACGCCGTTGTAGATTCTCTTGGCAGAGCGGCTGCCTTCATAGACATGCACCCGCAGCGTGTGGCCGTAGCCCAGCGTTCCCCGGGCGTTGAACGGCATTTTGGGGTCATCTTCCGCCACCTTGTCGCTGTCCGGCATGCCCGGAAGGATGCGGGTGACCTTTTTGAGGGTGGAGAAGCTTGGGACGGGGATCTTGGTGAGATCCGGCGTCAGACGTTTGACCGTGGCACAGGCGGAAAGCCCGGCCAGCAAAGCCAGCGCAGGCAGCAGAGATTTGGAAAGGGAAAGCATGATGAAAACAGAAACGGAAAGCGGGCGCCCCTTTTCACAAGGATGCGCAGATCTGAAACCTGGACGTCTCCCTTTCAAATGACAAGGCCAACGTCAGCGACGTTGGCCTCATGTCCGAGGAAACGGAGAATGTTCCGGCAGATAAACGTATCAGGCGGCGAGCTTGCGCTTGCCTCCCTGCACCAGCATCTGCGCGAGGTCGGGCATGTAACGCACGATTTCGTGCGCCAACACTTCCAGGCGGGTATCGGACTTCCAGCCGCCGCGGGGGCTGCGGTCCCGGTCGGTCATTTCCAGGCTCATGATGGTGGTGAACACCTGGGTATCGCTGTGGAGATCGTTTTGCGTAGTCATCGGTGTGAAGTATGGTTAGGCTGGCAGTGGCACGGCCACGACTTCGCCGTCTTGGATCATGAACTTCCTCCGCGTCAGCAACCCATCCTTGATCTTCGCCTCAATCGCCTGGCTGATCAGCAGCCTGGCGGCTTCAGCCGGACTGCTCCCGTATGTGCCATCGAGGGTCAGATCCTCCAGATACATCTTGATCTGGGGAGTGACTGCGATGGTCATCGAGACCGAATCGAAGCTGTTAGAAGGGCGAGCCATGGGATAATAACCCGGAATTAATGCCATTAAAACCGACCTGACTTGTTTGTTCAAGTCAGAACTGGGTTATTTTGGGGTTTTAATGCGGTTAAAACCTGCTCTTTTTATTAAGATATATTAAATATATCGTGTTTTTGGAGGCTTGGCGATGGATTTTGCAATGGATGGCGTTCTTTTCGGCCCATGAAATACCAACTTCTCATTTCCCTTTTCGCGGCTCTGTCCCTGGGTGCCCAGGCTGAAGACGGCTGGCAGCAGTGGTTCAAAGACGGCCTCGGTGATGCCAAGATCGTCAGCGGCCAGGCCACTTATAAAGTGGAGAACGGCATTCTGACCGGCACCACCGTGGAAGGCAGCGGCAACACCTTCCTTTCCAAGGGCCCCTTCAAAGACTTCGAACTCCAGTTTGAAGTGAAGGTGGATGACCAGCTGAACTCCGGCGTGCAGGTTCGCAGCAAAATCGCCAAAGACGGCGACCCGGCTCCGGAAGGCAGCAAGAACAACAAACCTCTGCCCGCAGACCGCCTCTACGGCCCGCAGTGCGAGATCGCCATCAATGGCACAGCCGGTGATTTTTATGATGAAGCCCGCCGTGGTACCTGGTGGAGCATCCTCACCAAGACCGAGGCTGTCCGCACTGAAGAAGCCAAGGCCGCCTTCAAAAAAGGTGAGTGGAACCACTACCGCATCGTGGTTAAGGGCGACCACTACCAGAGCTTTGTAAACGGGGTGAAAACCGCTGACTTCAGCCAGCCCGGCGATCCGGAAGGCCACATTGGCTTCCAGGTCCATGGCATCAAAAAGGGCACCGGCCCCTACCAGGTGCAGTGGAAGAACGTGAAGTTCAAGGAGCTGTAAAAGCAGTTGCCGCAGACAAGGCGGCGATTTTCAATGTCGGGCGGAGCCGGTAGATCCCGGTTCCGCCTTTTTTGTTTTAAAGCACCAAGAAAGGGAATGCCTTTATGAAACCAGACCTGTTTGCCCTGGCTGTGGTGGCGGCTGAAAAAGCCTACGCACCCTATTCTCAATGCCGCGTCGGCTGCGCCCTGGAGACTGAGTCAGGCAATGTGTACAGCGGCTGCAATGTCGAAAATGCCAGTTATGGCCTGACGGTCTGTGCGGAGCGCGGGGCCATCTTCCAGGCTGTTGCCCGAGAAGGCCCGGCTATGAAAGTGGCGCGTCTGGCCGTCGTTTGCCCCGGCCATGAGTTTCCTCCCTGCGGAGCCTGCCGGCAGGTGCTGGCTGAATTTTCCCTTCCCGGAGGCGTAACCCAGATCACGTTTCTTCAGGGAGGCAAACCGGTGATACGAACGGTTCAGGAACTCCTGCCTGAGGCCTTTCAGCTTCCAGGACGGCCTGTTTGACGCGGCGGGAGACTTGCGAGACTCCAGCTTCTCCTTATATAAAGGGGATCGCCCACCTGCCCAAGGCGGGCCACCAACCCTCGAATCTTATCTCCATGTCCGACATCGCACTCGCCAAAGGCGAAAAATTTCTCGAAGACAACGCCAAGAAAGACGGCGTGGTCGTGACCGACAGCGGTCTTCAGTACAAAGTCATCACTGAAGGCACCGGCAAGAGCCCCGCCGCCACGGACACCGTGCTGGTCCATTATGAAGGCACGCTGATTGACGGGCGGGTGTTTGACAGCTCCTACAAGCGTGGCCAGCCCATCGAATTTCCCCTGAACCGCGTGATTGCAGGCTGGACCGACGGGGTGCAGCTCATGAAAGAAGGGGCCAAATACCGCCTGTATCTGCCCTCGCGCCTTGCCTACGGTCGCAGCGGTGCCGCCCCGGTCATCGGCCCCAACGAAGCCCTGATTTTTGACGTCGAACTCATCAAGGTCCGCTAAGGCGCGCCGCCCGGATGTTCACACAGGCTGCAAGCACTCATTTGACAAATGCCTGAGACTGCGTAGTCTCGCGCCCCCTGTTGCTGGGGCTGGGCTGTTTTGTTGATCCGCCGGGCTTGCTGCGAAGGGAAAAGACGATTTAGACCCCACACGATTATGCCCAAGAGGACCTACCAAGCATCCAAGCGTACCCGGAAACGCCAGTTCGGCTTCCGTGCCCGCATGAAGACCGAAAACGGCCGCGACATCCTTCGCCGCCGTCGCGCCCGTGGTCGCAAGCGCCTCATGCCGGTTGGCGTGGAGGTTCACTACAAGCGCCACGTGCAGCAGCACGCCTAGTGCAGGCAGGCCCGCCCCATGCGTCTTCCCTCCCGCCTTCATCTGAAGGAATCCCGTGATTTTGCGAGGATCAAGGAGAAGGGACGCAGCCAGGCGGGCCGCTTTTTTGTCCTGGCATTGCTGCGCAACGAGGATTTGACCGACTTCCAGTTCGGTCTCATCACCAGCAAACGTCTGGGCAAGGCAGTTGTGCGCAACCGCTTGCGCCGTCAGCTCCGCGAGATCATCCGTGCCAACCGTGCGGAGATCGCCCCCGGATGGCAGTTCGTCACCATCGCCCGTTGGCGTGCGGCTGACGCCCCTTTTTCCGAGCTTGAGCAGGACTGGGTGCGGCTGGCCCGGCGTCAGGGCCTGCTCTCGAAGAAATCTGCGCCGCCGTTGCCGCCCTCCCCATGAAATGGCTCGTCCGCATTCTCATCCGTGGCTATCAGCGCGTCATTTCTCCTGTCATTCATTCCATCGGCGGCCCTGGTTCGGGCTGCCGGTTCACTCCGACATGCTCGGAGTATTTTCTCCAGGCTGTGGAAACCCATGGCCTTTTCAAAGGCGGCTGGCTGGGCACCTGGCGCATCTTGCGCTGCAACCCCTGGGGCGGGCATGGTCATGATCCCGTCCCGCCTGCTGTTACAAAAGAGAGCTGTTCTTGCCAGCGACAAAAATCCGCTGAGTGCTCTCTTCCCGCCTCCCCAACCGAAAAGGGTGGCAAGCCCGGGCCTTAGGGGCTGCTGTTGAAACGCCGCCTGCCATCTTTCTCTTTTAACGTTCCTTTCACCTCTCTTTCACTTTTAACAACACATGGATCGCAAAGCCTGGATCGTCGTTATTCTCTGTGGCCTTGGTCTGGCCGCCAACTACTGGTTTGGACTGAAAAACCAGCAGGAACTGGCCGCCCAACGCGCCGCCTGGGAGGCCTCCCAGAAGCAGGTCGCCGAGACCGCCAAGGCTGAAGCCGCCAGCGCCCCTGCTGCCCCGGCTGCGCTGAACGCTGCCACCAAAACGGAGGCCGCTGTGCTTCCGGAGGAAAAGCACAGCATCACCGCCGGCAGCGTGACTTATCATTTCTCCAGCAAGGGAGCGGGCGTCGCCCGGGCCGTGCTGGCTGCCGGCGACCAGATCACCCTGAATGAAGCGGGCAAAAAAACGTTGGAACCGATTGGCGCACTCCGCCGTGAAGCGACCGGCCTGGACTCCGTGGCCTACAAGATCGTCGAGAAGAACGACAAGGGCATTACCTTTGAAGGCACAACCGCCGAGGGCATCACCGTTCGGAAAGCCTATAAGCTGACGGAAGGTGAAAAGTCCGATGAGCATCTGCTTGCCCTGACTCTCACCCTGACCAACACCGGCACTGCTGCCCACAAGTCGGAAGAATATTACCTCTACACAGGCGCTGCGGCGAGCATCAGCCCGGATGAAGTCCTGAAGCCTAGCTACTTCTGGAACGATGCCGGCGATGCCGACCACAAGGACACTCATTCCTTTGCAGGCGGCTGGTTCTCCCAGGAGAAAACGGAATACCGCAACAGCTATGCACGCCTGCGCTACGCAGGGGTGATGAGCCGCTTCTACGCCACCATCGTCAGCCGTGTGACCCCGGGCGGTGACAAGCCGGGCAAGGTCTGGTCCACCCGCTTCTTGGTGGATCACAGCGGCGACAAATATGCCGCTTACGATTCAGCCAAACACGATTACGGCATTGAGGCTGCCATGGGCCTGCCTCCTGTGGATCTGGCCCCTGGTGCCAGCGTGACCGAGCAGTATGAAATCTATCTTGGCCCGAAAGAATACCACCGCCTGAGCAAGCTGGATGGCCAGCGCGACTTCATCATGTTCTACGGTATGTTCGGCTGGATCAGCAAACCGCTGAACACCATCATGCGCTGGATGCACGACGTCAGTGGCAACTGGGGCGTCGCCATCATCCTCCTCACCCTGGTTATCCGTACCGTCCTCTGGCCGCTCCAGTCCAAGGCCCAGTATTCCATGAAGCGCATGGGCATGCTGGCTCCGAAAATGAAGGAGTTGCAGGAGAAGTTCAAAGACGATCCGCAGCGCCAGCAGATGGAGGTGATGAAGCTGTACAAGGACTATGGCGTGAATCCTGTGGGCGGCTGTCTGCCCATGCTGCTGCAGATCCCCATCTTCTTCGGCTTCTACAGCGTTCTTCAGAATGCTGCCGAGCTTCGCGGCCAGGGCTGGCTGTGGGTGAAGGATCTGTCCATTTCCGACACCATCTACACCATCAATTTCCCGTTCTCCCTGCCTTTGATGGGCACGGATTTCGACATCAACCCGCTGCCGCTGATCATGGGCGTAACCATGATCCTGCAGATGAAGATGACGCCGCAGCCGGCGACCGTGGACAAGAGCCAGAAGATCATGTTCGCCATCATGCCCTTCTTCTTCCTGTTCATTTCCTACAACTTTGCGGCCGCCCTTTCCCTCTACTGGTCCACCCAGAACCTTTACGCGATCTTCCAGAGCAAGATCATGAAGCTCTACATGAAGGAGCCGACCCTGGAGAAGGTGGAGCATCAGCCCAAGGGAGCGCCTTCGAAGAATCCGTTCTTCAATCCGATGAATCCCACTCAGAAGGAGAAGAAGACCAAGCCCAAGAGCCCCAAACTGGGCGGCTAGAGGCTGGCAGATCACAGTTTGACCGGAGAGCGGTGGCCGAAAGGCTGCCGCTTTTCTTTTGGGGGCAGGCCGGGCATCTTCCAGAAAACTCCTTCAAAAGTTCCTGATTGAGGCCTGCCCAATTCGGAAATAGGATGCCGGAAGTGCCATGACTCCTCTATCCCATGCCCGCCAGATTGTGGACACCATGCTGGGTTACCTCGGCTTCACGGTGAAGATTGACGAGGTGGACGGGCCTGAAGGGCCGACCCTGCAGCTTCACACGGAGGATTCCAGGCTGCTCATCGGCAGGCACGGCGCGACGTTGGAAGACATCCAGTATCTGGTGAACCGCATCCTTCAACGGCATCTGTCTCATGCTCCGCGCATCCGGGTGGATATTGAATACTTCCGGTCCATCCGCGAGGACAAGATGGTCCAGCAGGCGCGGGAGATTGGAGAGCGTGTCCGTATCACCGGTCAGAGCCATACGCTGGATCCCATGAACAGCTACTACCGCAGGCTCATCCACAATGTGTTTGCCGATGATCGCGAGGTACAGAGCGTCAGCGTGGACGGCACAGATCCGCGTTTCAAGCGAATCATGCTCAAACGCCGTGCCCAGGCCGGAGCTTAGCAGGCGAAGTTTTTTACCGGCCGGTTCACAATCTGGCATCTGTGAACTGGTTTTATACCTTTGGGTATAAAATTTCTGCACGAAGGCAAAAGGGCACGCTTGTGAAATTTTTCACAAATCCCGGTTGCCGCTTTCTGGCGCAGCCGGATACTGCGGAAAGTATGGCCTCCGCTGTCCAGTATCTCCCCGGCAAAGAACCGCACTCCCGTGAGAAGCGGCTTATCTTCAAGAATGTCGACCGTGTCGGTTACGACCCGTCCATCGAATGTTACCTGAAGGACGGCGGTTATGAGCAGCTCAAGGTGGCGCTCAAGATGGAGAAGAGTGCCATCATCAATGAGGTCAAAACCGCCGGTCTGCGCGGTCGTGGCGGTGCGGGTTTCCCTACCGGTGTGAAGTGGGGATTCATCCCGCCGACCAACACCAAGCCGGTGTACCTCATCTGCAACGCCGACGAATCCGAGCCCGGCACTTTCAAGGACCGTTACATCCTGCACCAGGACCCGCACCAGCTTGTGGAAGGCATGGCCATTGCCTGCTTCGCCACCGGTGCCAAGCTGGCTTACATCTACATCCGCGAAGAGTTTCCTTACGCGGCCAAGATTGTGGAAAAGGCCATCGCCGAAGCCCGTGCGAACGGTTTCCTGGGCAAAGACATTCTTGGCTCTGGCTTCGACTGCGAGATCTACGTGCACCGCGGTGCGGGCGCTTACATCTGCGGTGAAGAGACCGGCCTCATTGAGTCCCTGGAAGGCAAGCGCCCTTACCCGCGCATCAAGCCTCCGTATTTCCCGGCCGCCCTCGGCCTGTACATGTGCCCGACCATCGTGAACAACGTGGAGTCTCTCTGCCACGTGAAGCACATCATCCAGATGAGCGGCGCGGAATACGCCAAACTCGGCACTCCCAACAACACCGGCACCCGCATCCTGTGTGTGAGCGGTGATGTGCAGAAGCCCGGCTACTACGAAGTGGAAGTGGGCAAGGTGACCATGGGGGAAGTGATCAACGATCTTTGCGGTGGGCTCAAACCCGGCCGTACCTTGAAGGCCATCATCCCTGGCGGTTCCTCCGCCAAAGTTCTGCGTGCCGATGAGAAATTTAAACTCAAGGACGGGCGCGAACTGACCATCATGGACATCCCCATGGACTTCGACACCATGGCCGCCTGCGGCTCCATGGCCGGTTCCGGCGGTGTGATCATCATGGATGACACCCGCAGCATGACCTGGGTGATCAACAACCTGAACAACTTCTACGCACACGAGTCCTGCGGCCAGTGCACCCCATGCCGCGAAGGCAGCTTGTGGATGAAGAAGCTGAGCGACCGCATTGTCTCTGGCAAAGCCAGCCCGGACGATGTGGACACCCTGGAGAGCGTGGCCAACCAGATCGAAGGCAAGACCATCTGCGCCTTCGGCGAAGCCTGCTCCTGGCCGACCCAGAGCTTCATCAAGAAGTTCCGCGACGAGCTCAAAGGCGATTGCAAACCCGAACTCGCCGGCAAGATCGTTGCCGAAGAGGGCCTAGTGGCAGCTGCAAGTCTGGTGGCGAAGTGAGCTGAATTGCGCTGGTATTATGGGGGAATTGATGCATCATTAAATCTTGAATGA
>DASWXG010000872.1:0-5075 GCA_036405615.1 Prosthecobacter sp.
CGGGTTCGATGCGGGTTTTTTCAAAACCCCGGGATGAACTCGTGCGGCCCATCAGGTTGGAGAGGTTTTGCTCGTCCTTCAGATGGTGCTGGCCAGTAAGATGCCAGCCGCCAAAGCGTTTTTCCAGCGGGATCTGATGCCCCTGCTCATCCCGGCGGTAGGTCTCCAGGCTGGCACCGCTGAGCATGGGCAGCAAAGACTCCGCAATCAGCCCCGGCACGCGGCGGGTGGCATTGCCAGCATGACAGTTAAAGCATTTGTCGGAGCGTGTGATGGCAGGCACGCCGCCTCCGGGGCGCAGCCGTTCAAAGATGTAAAACATGGCCCCCATGGCAGGATCCATGGCGATGATCTCCACCTTTCCTCCCGGCACATAGCCGATGTAGGTATCCTCATTGAAATACAAGGCCCGGGGATTGCGGGGGTTGATGATCTCGCTCTGCAGTGAACTGGCGGAGAAAACCAGGAGCTGGGAAGAAACCGGAACATCCAGCGCCTTCAAAACGCTGGCGAGGAAGGTTTTGTCATCCGCCGTGTCCAGTTTGACCTCGTTTTTTTGAAGGGCTTTCTGAAGCCGGGCGAAGCGGTCATCCGGGCTGTATTCCAGATACTTGTGCGGTGCATCACGGAACAGGATCTCGGTCTCCACCGCCTTGGCGGGCGGGGCGAGACTGAGGATCAGAGGAATCAGAGACGAGGAGACGAGCCGAACCGTCATGCTTTGTGTACGAACGGCAGGGCGGTCTCCTTTGTTTCTGCGGGCAGCGGGAAGAAAATGATGCGAAAACGGAAGGTTGGACACAGCCTTGGGAGGAGCGGCCTGGAGCGATATTCCGGGACATCCGTGAAAAAGACCGCTGCAGACTCCTGCTCAATGGCTGGCCGCCTGGCGCATGCCACGATAGGCGAAGGCAAAAAACAAACAGACGGCCCCGGTCAAGGCAGTCTCTCCCAACCAGAACTGCGTCCAGTCTGTCACGCCGGAAAGCGTGCAGGTCCGGTACCACCAGCCCCCGCCGAGGTAGCCGATGAGGTTGCCGACGCCGCTCATCAGCAGATACAGCAAGGCCTGCGCCCGGGCCCGCATTTTGGGGTCGATCCGTTCTTCCAGGTAGATCTGCGTGGTGATGAAATAAAGCGTGTAAGCCAGCCCGTGCAGCGTCGTCCCGATCATGACCCAGCCCTGGGTGCCAAAAGAATTCAGTCCGTAGCGCAAAGTACACATGCCAATACCGCCAAGAAACACCCACTTCAGCCGGAACCTCGCCAGTACGCCTGCCAGCATCAGCATGGTGGTGACCTCGGTGGTTTGGGCCAGTGACACCACCGCGGAGATGTTCTGCACGCCGAGATCCTTCAAGTGACGCGCGGTGTAGGGATAAAAAGCCGCCAGCGGAATGCTGTAGAGAGCCGCGGTGATGAACACCACCCGGTGATCGCGATGGCGCAGCAGGGCAATGGCATCCAGCCCGAGGATCTGGCGGAAACTGCGTTTTTCCTGCACATCGGCCGGGGGGATGTGCGGCAGCAGCCAGGACATGCCCATGACCACCAGCCACAGGCAGGAGGCCGTATAACCAGCCAGCACAGATTCGTCTGCCTTGAGCACAAACGACACCAGCCAGCAACCGCACATCCAGCCAAAGGTGGCACAGGCACGCAGCGGGCCAAATTGAACCTTGGGCGTGGTGAGCTGGGAGAAAATGATGCTGCTGGCAATGCTCCAGACAGGGGTGGCCACCAAGGCCTGAAGCTGCGCACAGACCAGCACCCAGGAGTCACTCCAGCCCAGGGCCAGTGAACTGCAGGTCAGCGCCAGCGCTGCCCCCGTGGCCAGCGACAGCCAGCGCAGCAGGAGGGTGGGCGACATTTTTTGGTCCGCCAGCGCACCCACGAAAAGCGGCGAGATGAACGCTGCCACAGCTGTCGTAGCCAGCACCCAGGGCACCAGATGACCGCGCCCGTAAGCGGTATAAATGTTCGCCAGCGGCACTCCCCACATGCCCATGGGCATGCAGGTAAAGAAGTACAGAAAGGCGAGCTTGAGGCGGCTGGTGGGAGCGTCCACAGGTGTTTCGAAATGAGGAAGCGGATGGCACCCTTGTCAAAGCCGCCGTTTTTCAGACCAGCCCCTTCAGGTAGCTGCGCAGGGCCTCTGCGATCTCCGGCTGTTGAAGTCCGAAATGGACGTTCGCCTTGATGAAATCCAGTTTGTTGCCGATGTCATGCCGCTGACCTTCATAACGCAGGCCATGCAACGCTTCCTCCTTCATCAGGGAGGCCATGGCATCCGTCAGCTGAAGTTCGCCGCCCTTGCCTTTGGGCGTTTTTTCCAAGTGGCTGAAGATCCGGGGAGAGAGCACATAGCGGGCACTGACCGCGAGGCGGCTGGGTGTTTCTTCCGGCTTTGGTTTCTCCACAAAAGTCCGTGCCCGGATAAGCCCGGGAGAAATCTCCTCGCCGCCGAGAATGCCGTAGCGGCTGACTTTCTCGAGGGGTACTTCTTGCAGGGCCACCGCAGATCCGCCGTGGGTCTCCACCACGTCCGCAAGCTGGCGTGCCACCGGGCGGGAGGCATCCTCGGTGGTCACCACCGTATCGCCCAAAAGCACGGCAAAGGGTTCATCACCCACATGATCGCGGGCATACAGAATGGCATCTCCCAGGCCCCCCATCTTCGGCTGCCAGATGAAATGAATCCGGGCGAGCGATTGCAAACGACGCAGATCTTCCAGATCCTGGGTACGCCCCTTGGCCTCCAGTTCGGCCTCCAGATCGAAAGCCGGGTGAAAATGCTCCTCGATCGCGCGCTTGCTGCGGCTGATCACCATGAGAATATCTGTGATGCCGGAGGCAACAGCCTCCTCCACCACACACTGGATCACCGGCTTGTCCACCAGCGGCAGCATCTCCTTGGGCACCGCCTTGGAGATGGGCAGAAAACGGGTGCCGTAACCGGCGGCGGGAATGACAGCTTTGCGGACCTTGGAAGACATGGCAGAGAGGAAGGGGCCGAGACTAGCCTTTGCGAAGCCCAGCGCAACCCGGGAAGAAAAAAGGCCTGGGAGCGGACTCCCAGGCCTGATGAATCAATCCCGTGTTTCAGCGCGGATCAACGGAGGTTGTCATCCTTCTCCAGTTGGAACTGCTCCTCGGTGATGGTTTCCACAATGCCGCTCTTGCGGATCACCTGACGCTTGGGCTTGCCGAACGTCGTGGGTTCGGAAGCGGCCAGAATGATGGCGGTTTCAGGAGCATCGGGCCCGAGGGTGGGATTGTAGAGCCACACGGTGGTGCTGTTTTTCAGGATGTTGTCGTCCCCTTCCCCGAGGTACTGGCCCAGTTGCTCCAGGGTAGGCGGGTACTGGCCATTGTTGTCCTGGGCATACAGGTTCAGCGCGAGGGCGATCTGACGGCCTTCATTCCCAGCCTTCATATCCTGGCTCTTTTGGTTGACGGTCGCAAAGGTTGGGACGGCCAACGAACTGAGGATGGAGATGGTAGTGAGGGTGCTCAGAGTGGAGGTGTCGTTCAGTGGCAGCACCAGATTGGCGGCACCGGTGGAGCCCTCAGCCAGGTTGGCCATGCAGGCAGCTTGGTCTTTGCTGAGGTAAGGGGCCAGGAAATCCAGCACCTTGGTCACATTCTTCTTCGTCTCTTCAGGCTCATTGGAAGCGGCAAGGGTCTCTTTCGCCCGCTTGGCAACTTCACCCAGCAAACGGCCGGAAAGGTAGAAAGCAGCGTTGCCTTCTTCCGGCAGGCCAGTCCAGGCCTTCTTGAAACCGGCTTCGGAGGCCAGCTTTTCCTTGCCCTCCACAGCGGCTTTCAGGAAAGCGGGACGCGTGGCCACATACAGGCGGTCGGCCTTGCTGTCGAAACGCAGCACTGGCTGGAAGTCCATGGGTGCAGGTCCCACAGGCTCGCGGAAGGTCAGGGTCAGCACACCGTCCTTGTCGGCCACTTCAAACGGTGCACCGGGATTGTTCAGCATGGGCAGGAACTGCTGTTTCACAGGCTCCAGCAACCAACCAAGGCGGTCTGCCACAAGGAGAGCGTCCACGCCAGGGAGCGGAACTTCAACAGTGGGCAAAGCAAGCTGCTGGTCTGTGTGGGCCTGAATGAAAAGGGCCAGACGGGCATCCATTTTCTCACCGATCTGGCGGCCTGTCAGCCCGAGCGGAGGCAAGGGCATGGAGAGCTGGGCTTCCAGTTCCTGGCGCTCCTTCTCCTGCATCAGGGCCATCACCACTGGCAGCGACTCTTGGGTCAGCGTTTTGAGGTGCAGCGGGAACTCCAGGGCAATGTCCGTACCTTTGGGCGCTGCGTTAAGCGTCAGCAGCGGTTCAGCTTTGCCGCCAGTCAGGCTCATGAGACCTTTGCGACCGCCCGGGATGTAGGCAAAAGAGCGGGTATAATACAGGCCGTCTGCCGTTTTGCGGGTGCTGGTACCGGCGGCTTTCAGGCCGTCCAGGCCCAGCGCGGAGAGCACTTTCTTGAAGGAGAAATCCGCAGGCACCTTGGAGCGGTCTGCCTCTGGCAGTCCCTTCAGGATTTCATCGCCAATGTTGGCCAGACTTTCCAGCAAACCGTCCTGGTCAGCATAGTTCAGGGACATGCCGCCCACATCCAGATGAGAGGCCACCTTCAGGAAGTGCGGGGACGCGCCGGTGGTGATGACCGGAACACTAGGACCGGTGGCTGCCTGGACCGTTGCAACGGCGTTTTGCACCGGAGCCTTGTTGCACTGGGCCAGCAGACAGACTGCGGTGAGACTGAGAAACGGTGTTTTTTTCATAGGGTCAGAAGAGCCTGTAGGACAAAGCTCTTATTGTCGGCGGGAGGTTTCCAAAAGAAGAATTTTTGGAAAAAATTCCAATCGGGTAAGGCTAGATTTTCCAGTCTTCAGTCCTCTTTCCAGGCTTCCTGCCACTGGTCCGGCTGCCAGCGGCCTTCGTCCATTTCGATAAGGTCAAAGTCTGTGACAACTCGCCCGTCATCCGGAAAACCGTATTCTTGGATCATGGCCGGAATGTACTCCGCGCTTTCATCATCATGCCAGCCGCGTTTGCTCATGA
>DASWXG010000873.1:0-2840 GCA_036405615.1 Prosthecobacter sp.
ATTTCAGCAAAGACGGCACGATGACGGTGTCGAAAATTGCCCCCAAAATCCACGTGGGCAAAAACCCGATCTACCTCAACCTTTTCAAAAAGGACGAGGAAGCCGTCTATACCTTCATCTACCGGGACGGCAAAAACGGCCCTGTACTTGCCAAGCGTTTCCGCATCGGCGGCATCACGCGCGACAAGGCCTACAACCTCACCAAGGGCACGGCCGGAACCATGGTCCTGTTCTTTGCCCGCCACGACACCGAAGCGGACAGCGATGCACAGAACCTGCTGGTGCACCTGAAGCCCGCGCTCTACCTGCGCACACTGTCTCTGAAGTTCCCCGTGGCCGCGCTGGCCATCAAGGGCCGCGACTCCCTGGGGAACATCGTGACCAAGCACGCGGTGGACCGGGTGGTGAACGAGCGCAAAACTGCGGCGGGAGAAAGTGCTTCTTGAGGCCGTAGTAGCAGGGTCGCCCTTTGTGTCCCTGCCCATGCTGCTTCGACTTTCCCTCCTCGCTCTTCTGACATTATCCATCCCCCCCGCTCATGCTGCCGCAGACACGGCAGCAGCATTGCGCGTGCTGCGGGATGAGTGCCTGGGCTGCCACAAGCCTGGCAAGGCCAAAGGCGGGCTGCTGCTGACCACACGCGAGAAAACCCTCTCCGGTGGAGACAGCGGTGCGGCCATGGTGCCCGGCAAAGCGGAGGACAGCCTGCTTTATCAGCTTTTGCTCGAAGAGGGAGATCCCCACATGCCTCCGAAAAAACAACTGGGAGCAGCCCAGGTGGAAGCAGTGAAGCAATGGATCGCCGCAGGGGCCCCCTGGGATGCTGCCGTGTTTGATGAACTGCCACGGGTTTCGCCAGTCGCCCTGCAGCCCTTGCCTTCCCAGTACCAGCCGGTTCTGGCCCTTGCCCTGTCACCGGATGAAAAGACCCTGGCCATCGCCGCAGGCAGCCGTGTGCATCTGCATGATCTCACCCGTCCAGAGCGGCCCCGGACCGGCAGCCTCAGCGGTCATGAAGAGACCGTTCAATCCCTCGCCTGGACTGCCGATGGCAAGGGGCTGATCACGGGCGGTTTTCGCCAGATCCTGATCTGGGATGTGGCGACCCGCAAAAACAGCGGCCGTGTCGGAGAAGGTCTCGTGGGCAATATCACAGCCCTAGCTTTGAGCAGCGACCAGCAAACTCTCTTTGCGGCCGATGGGGAGCCGGGCGGGGCAGGCTTTCTTCATCGCATCTCTCTTGGATCGAAGACAGTTGCCAGTTCATGGAAAGCCCATGACGACACGATTTATTCTCTGCGTCTTTCTCCCGATGGAAAAATGCTGGCCAGCGCCGCAGCGGACAAACTGGCCAAAATCTGGAATCCTGCCGATGGCAAACTGATCTCCTTTTATGAAGGTCACACGAGCCATGTGCTGTCTGTGGCCTTCAACAAAGAAGCCAGCCAGCTGGCCACGGCCGGAGCCGACCGAGAAATCAAGGTGTGGGATGTCAAAAGCCGGGAGCAGGATGTCACACTGGGAGACAAGAAGACCGCCTTCACCGCCCTGGCCTGGACACCGGATGGCAAGGCCCTGGTGGCGGTAACTGAAAAGGGCGGCGGAGCCATCTACTCCGATCTCAAAAAGCATGACGGTGCCCAGCGCAGCGACACGGGCAAACAGACACGCCTCAGCGGCATCAGCAACATGCTCTACAGCGTGGCCGTGACCAACGACGGCAAGACCGTCTTTGCCGGCGGGGATGAAGGCAAGGTCTGGCTCTGGGATGCTGCGGGCAAAGCGACTGGAAGCATTGACCCCTGACCCCTGCGACTTGCAGGCCTGAGGCCAAAGCTGGGTGTCTCAACGTGCTGGTTGGAAATACGGGCATTTGTCGAGCACCATTTTCTGATGTTCAGTTCCCTGTCTGCCACGAAGGATCACTCGTATTTCAGCCGGAGGAAAAAGTTTTTTATACTATTCGTTAGACCTTGAACAGATGCCTTTGAAAGGCGCGCGGCTGATTTCGGAACTCTTGACCGCAGCCTTTCTTCGCCGCGAGCCGGGTTTCAGCTTCATGAGCCGCTTGCCGTTCACCTTGTCAGAAAGGTGTGTGCATTTACGCTACATCATCGCAAACGTGGGACGTCCGTGGGACGTGTCTTTTGTGATTCGTTGTCATTCATGGCCCTTTACCGTGCCGTGTCGGCGATTCCGCCTCCCCCCAGATCTTGCCATTTCAAACGTCGGCGCAACCCGCGCCATCAGTTCCTAACCCGTGCATCGTGAACGTGTTATAAAGCTTGAAACAACAAAGGCCACACATTGCTGTGTGGCCTTTGTTTGCTTTAAAGTGGCGCACCCGTCAGGATTCGAACCTGAAACCTTCTGATCCGTAGTCAGATGCTCTAATCCGTTGAGCTACGGGTGCTTTAGCTTTGTCAGCTCCGCAGTGTCGGCTGCGGACGAAGAGACTAGATGATACCGCGGCATTGTCAAACACTCTGCGCAAAAAAGTTCACTTATTTTATGAAGCCTTCTCACAATGCTTTAGCTGCCTTCTCCTGTTGTCATGGGCTTGACGGAAATCTCCTTGCGCCATTGGTCGCGGGCTCCCGACCAGAGGGCGTGGAAACCATCGTATTCACCAGCTTTCCAGGTGCCTCTTTGGGCTGAGAACTCAAAGCTGAGTACCTTCGCTGTGGTCTGCATCTTCCAGCGCCCATAAGCCGACTCATGATCGCGGGTCATGGCTGTTTGGGCATCCTTCAGCATCTCCAGAGAATCATCCCACGTCACCTCGCTTTTAAGGCGGAAGGGCAGATCCCAGCGCAGGGGTGACTGGCGGTCTTTGATGA
>DASWXG010000874.1:0-10390 GCA_036405615.1 Prosthecobacter sp.
CGGCCAATACATCCGCCTCAGTGAACTGATGCAGAAGGATCTCCCGGTCTTTGCTGCGCCCGCGGTCATGTACGATGTTGATGACACCGTCCGGCGCCTGAAATCCATCGGGGTAGGACACACCGTCACGCTCATCCAGAAGCAGTCCGCCTTTCCACGTCTTGCCGTCATCTTCAGAGAGGTAAGCCGTCATGTGGCTGCGGCTTTTCAAGCGCTTGTCGAGAGGACCGTTCTTCACCAGAAGCAGATTGCCGGAGGCCAGTTTGCGCAGGAAGAATCGGGCGCTGACATTCTGAATGCTGGAAGGTTTGGGCTCCGTCCAGGTGCGGCCCTGGTCGCTGGAAAAACTTTCGGCGATGCCCTGTTTTGTGCGTGCCAGCATCCACAGGCGGCCGTCTTTCAGTTCGACGGACATGTGTTCATCAAAATCCGTTTCTGGAAACATCACTCCCCCACGGCGTGTCCAGGTGGCACCTTTGTCGTTGGAGACAAAAACATTGGCCATGCGGACGTCATCGAGATCCGCGTAGCCCGTTTCACGCAACTCGGGCACGCCGATACGGTCGCGGGTCCACAGGGAGATGGGCAGCAGCCACTCGCCGTTGCTCAGCACTGTAGGTTTGTTGAGTGTCATCCCATGCCAGATGCGGCGTGGCTCTGACCACACAGGGTTCTCATCGTCCGGGTTGTCACAGGTGATGGCCCACAGGCCGGCACGGCCATCAAACATATGCAGTGACTGGTCGTAGAAAAGCCAGAGACGACCGGTGGGGTCTGTCCAGAAGTTGCCTACCAGCACACTGACCTCCAGGCCGGTGGGAGCGTCGGGGGCATCAATCACCAGCCGTGGCTTGGACCACGTCTGGCCGTTGTCGTCACTGCTGGCGGCCACGAAATATGCGCGAGGACTGTCGCCACCGGCCACCCAGGAGGCCCAGATGCGGCCTTTGGGGGTGCGGTCTGTCCCGATGATCATCGCATAGTCACGCTGCTCGTCAGAATATTCGGGACCGGGGTTGGTATTGATCTTCACCGGCTTCAAAGGCAAGTCGAGGATGGACCGGGGCAGGGGGCCTTCGTCCTGGGCAAACAAACCGGAGGCGCACAGCGACAGCAGGGCCAGACAGAGCTTTGTAGGTTGGAGCATGGACAGAAAACGGAGAGTGATCAGCCTCTTCGGCAGGGAATGGTGCTTGTGAAATGTTATGTTAACACATTGCCCCTCCCTGGCTTAACAAGGAGGGGCAAGAGTTTGATCCAGTTCCTTCAACAGCTGGCGGAGAACCTTCATGTTTCCTTTGCTCATGAGGCGCGCGGCTTCTTTCTCAAGGTCCTGGCTGATGTTTAAAGCCGTCTGGATGCAGCGCCTTCCCTTGGCGGTCAGCACCACGCGTTTGGCCCGGCCATCATGAAGATCCGGCTGGATCTCGACATAGTCTTCCGCTGCCAGGGCCTCCACCAGATAGGCCATGCTCTGTTTAGTCATGCCGGCTGCGGCTGCGAGGTCGGTGAGACGGGAACCGTCTGGTGCCAGATTTCTGAAAACGGCGCTGTGGGCACTGCGGATTTCAGGAAAACCGCCAGCGGCCAGTCTCTCGTAGAGGCTCTCCTGCAACTTCTCATACGGACGCCGAAGCAGGGAGCCGAGTGTTTCTGCGAGATCCGGAAAGGTGGCCTTGGGCATGAGAATGAAAAGATGCGTTTGACTTGGTCAGTCTATCTGACAAATAATAGTCAGTCAAACTGACTAAATTATGCGAGCCCCATCTTCCGTTGCCGATATTGTCATCAGTTCCGTTGAGGGGCTGCCTTTACACTCTGTGCTTGGCGTGGATGTGCGCATCCTGGCGGGCGCGGAGGAGACCGGGGGAGCTTATGCCTCCTACCACGCCCGCTGTGCCAAAGGCGCGGGAGCACCGCCCCACCGGCATGAGAATGCCGACGAGGCGTTTTTTGTTCTGGAAGGCGAGTTTGACATCCTGTGCGGTGACCGCTGGCGGCGGGCAAGGTCGGGCGATCATGTTTTCATCCCTCGCGGGCTGGTGCATGGTTTTACCGGGGCCTCAGAGGCATCTGCGACTTTGCTGGGCATGTGCACACCGGCAGGTCACGAGGATTTTTTCCGTGACGCGGCCGCCCTGGCGGCGAGCGGGCAGATGCAGGCCGAGGCGGTCATGGCGCTGTGCGCCCGCCACCACATTGAACTGGTGATGCCTTGAGAGAGAAAGAGGCGGGTCAGCCCAGGGTATCCCGCAGCTCCAGGTTTTTCACAAAGCTGTTACGCAGAATTCCCAGGTCGGAGTCCATGGCCAGCCAGGTGAAGCCCAGGGCGTGCAGTTTCGGCAGGTCTTCACGCTGCCTCACAAGAATACCTGTCTGTTTGTGGTGCTTTGCGGCCGCTGCAATCACCCTCGCCAGGCACTCATCAAAGCTCCAGGAACACTGACGGGCCTTCATATCGTGCCCTAGGTCTGCCGGGCCGACAAAGAGCACATCGATCCCGTCCACGGCGGCGATGGACTCGGCATTTTCCACGCCCTGGACGGTCTCGATCTGAGCCAGGATCCGGGGGACGGGCGGCGTCTCATCGGGGGCGGAGAGACCATAGTCATAAGCGCGGACAGTGCGGGAGAAACCGCGGTGTCCACGTGGAGAGTAGTGGGCCGCTTTGACAACGGCCTCGGCCTCGGCTGCCGTGTTGACATGCGGCACCATGAGGCCTCCGGCCCCCCAGTCCAGCACACGGCCGATCACATCTGCATGTGGCGCACCCACACGCACAACACCACAGGTTGTGGAACCTCGGAGGGCTCGCAACTGGCCCGGTAGCGCTGCTTCGGCTTCGCAGCCGTGCTCAAGGTCCAGCAGGACCCAGTCAAAACCGCAGGCGGCGGCCAGTTCCGCAATGACGGGAGAGCCAACGGAGAGCCATGTTCCAAATTCGGGAGATGAGGAAGATTTCATGGGTGGGTGGTGGATGGGGACGTAATGGTAGGGCAGGGAGTGATCGCTAGAAAGACTGACGGTGCGGGCAATGTTATGCTGCCATGGACCGCCGCTCCTTTCTTCAACAAACCCTGGCCGTTCCGGTTGCACTCTCTCTTACACGCCTTCAGGCAGCAGAGTCCAGACCGAAACCACCACAAATGAACTGGTCGGAGCGCAAACGCGTGTTTAGCGACTCTTTTGGGCCTGAAGCCAAGGTGCAAAATTTCACCTCCACGGCGCTGCCTATCAGCGATGAAGAGTGGCGGGTGTGGGTTTCTGTTTCTGGTGACATGCCTTCCACCTTCAATATCGGCTATGCAGAAGGAGCGCCTGGAGGCCGCATGAAACCCACCTGGGCGGAATTGTCCTCCGGAGACCCTGTGGACGCTCCCTTGAGCCTCGGCAACCTGCCGTCGGCCTGGAAGCCAAAACAGAGTGTGTATGTAAGGCTCAGAGACGGCCGCCACCGCCTGTATTTCTGGGCGCATTCCAAAGAGGATAAAATTGTCCGTTATCTGGCGGCTGACAGTGAAGACGGCCGCCGTTACAAGATTCCGAACCCATTGAAGGCCTGTGTCTATCATCCCAGCGACCGGGCGGTTTCGGGCTTGGCGGCTTCCCAAGCCGGTCTGTCTCGTTTGGCCAAACGTGTCGCTTCTCCGGCGGCTGGCGAATCTTTGGCGGAAGCCGCGGTCATCGTCAATGATGCCACCAATGTGTACCAGCTGCCGGACGGTTCCTTCGAACTCTACACAGCCGCTTTGGTGGAAGTGGGCAAAGACGACCCCCGCTATGTGGCCCATGACAACATCCCGGGCAGGATTCGTGTCATTGACCGACTGATCAGTGAAGATGGCCTCCATTGGGAGGGACGCCAGCGCGTCATCCAGACGGATGCGCAGGATTTTCCGGACCTGCAGCAATACTTCCTGTCCGTGACCCACACGGAAAAGGGGCGAATCGGGCTGCTGGGGCATTACCGGCTTCAGGCGCAGACCATGGACATGGAGTGGTGCAGCTCCCTGGATGGCATCCAGTGGGACAGACCCATGCGATCGCCGTGGCTTCCTCGCAGCAAGCCGGGCACCCTGCCAGACAGCTATGGCGTCTATGCCCCGCACAATCTGGTGCACCACCGGGGCAAATGGCATCTGTTTTACACCGGCACCAATGACGCGCATAACCACAAGGACCGTCACGGCCCCTATGAACGTGTGGTGATGCATGTTACCACAGATGCCATTTGGGGCTGAGGCGGCGTCTATAGCGAGGCGAGTTCAGCGTCTCCGCGCAGCCCGTTCAGGGCGGCACGCAGCTTGGCCAGTGTTTGCTGCCGCAGATCCTGGCCGGAGTTGCCGCTGCCGATCAGGAAAAAGCCGTCATTCCGTTCAAAGTACCCTGCACCTACACGGATCACGGATTTCACGATCATGTTGCGCAGCAGGTGCAGCCAGAACCTGCGGCGATGATCTTCCGGCAGAGGTTTGACACGGGTGTATCCGGTCAGCGCTTCGCGGATGGCCGGGCCATCATAAAAACAGCCCAGCAGCGACAGGTCATCCATCGGGTCGCCAGAGACGGCATCGTCCCAATCAATGAAAGCGGCGATCTTGTGGCGCGGGCCCAGAATGTTCCAGAGGGCAAGGTCCTTGTGAACCAGACAGCCGCAGGAAAGATTCAGCAAGGCATGATGAGCCTGGATCTCCCGGCGTAGTTCATCCGCCTCGTGTGGCGTCAGAAACTGGCGGGAACTGAGGAAATGAAGGTGGCGGTCGAGATGTAGCCAGAAATAGTCTGCATAGCTCCGGTGGTAACCCTGCAGTGCGCTTCTTTTGGGGCCGGGCTGAAAAGGGCCGTAGCCATCCACGGCGACCTCCTGCCAGCGGGCCACCGCGGAGCCAATTTCACGCACCGTATGGTGAAGGTCCAGCACACCCTGTTTGTGCCATTGGTTGAGGTCGGGATGCGGCACGGCCTCCATGAGCTGCCAGGCAAAGGGGACAAACCGCCGACTGGCATCTGCCGCGAAGACCTTCGGTGTGGGAATGCCCTGCGCGCGCACCGCTTCCTGGACACGGGATTCCGTTTCGATGTAGTCATCCGCTTCCGGGCCGTCCTCGATGCGGAGAAACTTTTCTTCTCCACCAACAAGCACCTGAAATGTCCGGTGGTTGCCCTGGCCGCCGGCATTGCGTGGCCACAGGGTCTGACCGGGATAGAGCGACTGGAGCAACGCCAGAATCTGCAATTCCAGGTGCTGGTCTCGGGACTCTTCCTGAACTTGAGAGCCGTGAAAAGCCGCAGGCCGGTCGCATTTCCAGTAGTACACGTCCCGGCGCAGATGAGCGGGGCGAACTTGTGGGAGTTCTTGGATCATCGCGTTCAGCGCCAAGTTTCTGCGGAGAGGCTTTCCATGAGCTGGTCGAGCGAATCCAGCGACGGGGTGAAGTTGCTGGCACGGCTTTCCAGCCAGGAAGCGGCCTTCGCCGAATAGGCGGACATATCCCGGGTGAGGTCGGCATATCTTTTGGCGCTGTAGCCGAGATGTTCGGCCTCAATGCCAGCCGAAGGCAGCTCCGGCATGTCCAGAGGAAAGGTGGCGATGATCTGGCAGGTGTCGTCATCCGAAAGCCCCACAAAGAGATAGTGCAAGCTGCCACGCCGCACCAATTCCGGCTCGATAGTCCATTGGGTGACTACACGATAACCCTGCCCGCCTTTGAAATTGAGCTTCTTCTTCAGGCAAGTGAAGGTGAGGCTTGCATCCATGTAGGCGGGGGTGATGTCACCTTCTGCAGATTGTCCAAGCGCAGTCAGGGCGCTGCGAAGTTCTGCCTGTGAACGGGCCGTCGCGTTTGCGTTGTGCTCCCCATTTTTCATGATGGAGGCCCAGCCCCCATTCTGATGGATGAGGATCTGCGGAGCGGTGGGATCAGCGCCTGCTTCCTTGGCATTGAACATTTCGCCCTTAAGGGCCAGTGCTGGAAAGCGGATGGCCCAATGCTCCGGGCGGTTGCCATAAAACGGCTTCAGCTGACAGAGCGGGTTCTCCTGCAGTTTCTGCCAGGCCTCGGCTGAGTAAAGAGGGAGGGAGGCAACTTTCTCAACGATTGCGCCAGCCGCCCAGCTTTGAGGTACGGAAACGTGAAAGGATCCTGCTGAAACATTGGTTAGGCTGCCGGCGGGAGTCTGTGCCGGGCTGCGAAAGGCAGTTCCTGCCAGGGACCCTGCAAGCAGCGCGAGATGGGAGCGGCGGTTCATGGCTGGCTTTCGTCGGGTGTGGTGGTGGCAAGCAGTTCCGGAACTGCGGTTTCAGCAGGCACCGGCCGGGCACGCCACCAGGCGGCGACGAGGGCGCCAATGAGATTTTGCATGAGGGCGCTGAACACAGCCGGAACAGCGGCCAGAGGATGGATGGCGAAGTGTTTCTTTGCCAGCATGGCCGCCATGCCGCCGTTTTGCATGCCCACTTCAATGGAAACTGTGCGCGCAACGGTTTCTGAATAGCCCAGCATTTTGGACACCACGTGGCCCAGGATGAAACCCAGGATGTGCAGCACCAGCACGGCAATGCTCAATTTGCCCGCATGGGCCGCCATGGCATCCGCACTCTGGGCCACAATGCCGCCGGTGATGCCGCAAATGGCAATGACTGAAAGCACCGGTCCAGTCCAGGAAATGCGGGCGACGGCTTTCGGGAACTTCCAGTTCAGAAGCACACCCACGATGACGGGGATGACGACGGCCTGCAGGGTGGTCAGGCACAGGCCCAGTGCATCCACCGGCACGTAAGTGCCGATGAGCATCTCGCACCACAGCGGTGTCATGATAAAAGCCAGCAGTGTCGAGACCAGCGTGATGACCACTGAGAGGGCAACATTGGCCCCGGCCAGGTAGGTGATCACATTGGATGCCGTGCCACCAGGGCAGGCTGCCACCAGGATGAGACCGACTGCTGCACCTGTCTCCAGACTCATGCAGCGGGAAATCAACCAGCCAAGCAGGGGCATGATGGTGTACTGGGCCAGAAAGCCCAACATCACACTGCCCGGCATCTTCAGCAGGTTTTGGAAATCTGCGGTGGTCAGCGTCAGCCCCATGCCGAGCATCACCGTGGTGAGAGCCCAGATGATCCACTGGCCGGAAAACCAGGCCATGGAAGCTGGCCAGATGAAGGCGATGACCGCGATGCTGAGCAGCCAGACCGGGTACAGCCCGGTGAAGCGGTTGAGAAGAGCTTGCATGGTTTTTGAAACTTCCGGTTAGGGTTTGGGAGGCAGTTTGGCGCTGTAATGCACGGCGCGGTGACGGTTGTCATCGTAGGCAAAGTGCAGCCACTGCCCGTCAGCGCTGACAAACCCGTCCGGGTAGTTGATACGGCCTTTGGGGCCGTCGCTGGATTCCGGAACCAGCACGCGCTGGTAGGGCCAGGTTTTCATGCCGTCAAAGCTGATCCAGAGAGCCAGCGGGCTGCGATGTTTCGGATTCGGGTTGTGCAGCAGCGCCACGGTGTCACCGCCCAGGGGATAGAGGGTGGCTTTGCTGCCGGGATTGGGAATGTCCGTCTTCACGGCAAATTCAGGCCAGGTCTTGCCGCCGTCCTTGGACTCGGCGTAGTAAAGCACGCCGCCAAGACGGTCGCCCCGGATGATCATGGCGATGCGGCCGTCACTGAGTTCCACAATGTTGTTTTCAGCCCAGCCGTGATAGCGGTCGTTGTCGGTGAGGCGGATGTCTCCGTGCTCGGTCCAGGTCTTGCCTCCGTCACTGCTGATCATCACGCCATTGCGCGGATTGCTCACATAGTGAACCAGGGCTTTGTGCCAGGGTTTTTCTTCGGGAGGGGGCGGCGGCACATCCGGCCCTGGGCCGAGATAGTGCTGGAAGGGGATGATGATCCGGCTGTCCCGTGTGACGATGTGGTTTCGGATGAACGTGAAGTTGGCCAGGCGTCCGGGAACCGGCTCCGGTTTGGACCAGGTTTTGCAGTTGTCGTCACTGTGCATCATCCAGGACTTCCAGTTGCGGCCCCAGGTCTCAGAGTGGGTCGAAAAGAAGGCGGTGCTGCGGTTGCCCCGGATCATCAGCTCAGTAACACCCTGGCCGATTGTCAGACCAGAACGGGGAAGGCCGGTGTCCACAGCTTCCAGCGGGGTCCAGGTGCGGCCTTGGTCTGTGCTGCGGGTGATACCAACATAGTTTTTGGGAGAAGGTTCAAAGTCATCCCCGGCCAGGATCATCAATGCCCATGAGCCGTCGGGAAGCTGACGGAGTGTGGTGTCACAGACCATTTTGTTGGGGGTGACGCCATCGTAGGGAATGCTGGTGCGGTCCTGTTTGGCATCTTCCAGGGCCTGTTGAGCCCAGTCCCGTGCGGCGCACGGCAGGAGCGTTCCGAACAGGGCGGCGGAGAGCAGGGCGAAAGTTCGTTTGGTCATAGGCTGGTGAAGGCTAAACGGGCTGGCCTGCGAAAATCCTGTAGAGGATGCTGCAAATGAGGTGTTATGTTAACACGAAGTGGGCGCTGATTTGGGATGCTGCTGTGCAGAGAGGAATTGTTTTCACGCCCAAGCCCCGCTTGCCAGAGAGGAAAAGGGATTCCAATGTCCCGGCTTCCCATGCCCAAGTACATTGTCACCATCGGCCTTGAAGTTCACGCCCAACTGACCACGCAGAGCAAAATGTTTTGCGGCTGCCCGGTCCAGGTGGGAAGCGAGCCGAATACAAACACCTGCCCCACCTGCCTGGGCCTGCCGGGGGCGCTGCCTGTGCTGAATGAAGCCGCCATCGAAAAGACCATTCTGACCGGGATGATGCTGGGCTGCAGCACGCCGCCTGTAGTGAAGTGGGACCGGAAAAACTACTTCTATCCGGACATGCCTAAAAATTACCAGATCACCCAGGCCACCCAGCCGCTGTGCCTGGATGGGGGAATCCCGCTGTATGATCTGGCCTACCCAAAGGATGCACAAAAGAGCATTGCGAATCCGGGCAAGGTGGTGAAGCTGACCCGCATCCATCTGGAAGAAGACGTGGGCAAAAGCACCCACCACGACAAGTTTACCACCATCGACTTCAACCGTGCTGGCACACCTTTAATGGAGATTGTCACTGAGCCGGACATCGGCAGTGCCGAAGAGGCTTTTGCGTGTCTGACCAGCCTGCGCCAGATCCTGATCTACGGCGGCGTCAGCGATGCCGACATGGAAAAGGGGAACATGCGCTGCGACGTGAACATCAGCCTGATGCCGGAAGGTGTGCCAGGGCTGGGCACCAAAATTGAGCTGAAAAACATCAACTCCATGTCTGCAGTGCGGCGCGCCATCAAATATGAAGTGGAGCGTCAGGCTGAGCTGCTGGACCAGGGCAAGAAACTCGAACAGAGCACCTGGCGCTGGGATGATGACCGGGGCGAAACCCTCTTCATGCGCGGCAAGGAGGACGCTCACGATTACCGTTACTTCCCAGATCCGGATCTTGTGCCTCTGCGCACAGAAGGCTACGTGGCAGGTCTGCGTTCCCAGGTGCCCGAACTGCCGCATGAAAAGCGTGCCCGTTTCGAGGCTGACTATGGCTGCAGCGCCTACGATGCCGGAGTCCTTTCCAGCGACAAAGCCCTGGCCTCTTACTATGAGGCTGCTGTGGCCGCTGACACCAAAGTACCCGCCAAAAAGGTGGCAAACTGGGTGATCAACGATCTGCTGGGCCTGATGAAAGACAGCGAGGAAGGGCTCGCCGCCTGCCCGGTGAAGCCGCAGGCTCTGAGCGAACTGGTGGCCGTGGTGGAAGCAGGCAAAATCAGCAACCTGCAAGCCAAGGAAGTTTTTGCCGAGATGTTCAGCAGTGGCGAAAGCGCCGCTCCGATCATCAAGGCCAAGGGCTTTGAGCAGGTCAGCGACACTGGAGCTCTCGAAGCCATTGTGGACGAAATTCTGGCCGCCAATCCAGACCGTGTCACGGAAGTCAAAGGCGGCAACGACAAGGCCATGAACTGGTTCACCGGTCAGGCCATGAAGGCCAGCCAGGGCAAGGCGAACCCAAAAATCGTTACCGAGATCGTTCGGCGCAAAATCCTCGGGTAGAACTTTCGCAATATCAGATTGCCCGACACGGGCGAAACCGAGGTCTTCCATGTCACGAGCACGGAAGGCCTCTTTGTTGAGGAAGCACAGGCGAAAGTCGGCCACGTGAATAGCTCCACGCAGCTCTCTGTACGGCGGGAGGGACGATGAAATAAATCCGGCCCATGTCCCCCCAACAAAAAAGGCATGAGGATTTCTCCTCATGCCTTTTTCATCGTTATCTGACGATCAGTCGTTTGGCTGGGCCAGTTCCACTCGGCCGCCGAAGATCGGGCTGGTGGTGATGGTCTGGCCGGTGGCAGGGAGCTGGGGCAGGGTAA
>DASWXG010000875.1:0-1885 GCA_036405615.1 Prosthecobacter sp.
CACGGAGGATCCCAACATCACGCTTAACCAGATGCAGGACCAGGCCCTGAACCGGGTGCGCCCGGCCTTTGCCACTCTTCCAGGCGTCTCCGCGCCACCGCCCTTCGGCGGCAGTTCCCGTGCTGTGGTGGTGAATGTGAACCCGGACCGCATGAAGGCTTACGGACTGTCGCCGGACGACATCGTGAAAGCGATTGCGCGGGGCAACCCGATCAGCCCCTCCGGCAACATCAACCTGGACGGCCGCTACCCCATCGTCCCCACCAACGCCATCGTCTCCAACGTCAAGGACCTGGAGGCTGTGCCGCTGAAGAAGACGACTGAGGGGGCGGTGTTTGTGCGCGACGTGGCGACCGTGGCTGACGGTGCGGACGTGACCACCTCCTACGCCCTGGCCAACGGCAAACGGACGGTGTACCTGCCTGTCACCAAGCGCGCAGAGGCATCCACCCTGGAGGTGGTGAAAAAGGTGCGGGAGAGCATCCCGGAATTTCAGAAACTGCTGCCGGCGGGCATCAAGGTCAGCTTTGAATTTGACCAGACACCGGTGGTCAACCGCAGCATCCGGGACCTGGTGAAAGAAGGCGGTCTGGGGGCGGCGCTCACGGGCCTGATGGTGCTGCTGTTTCTGCGCGACCTGCGCACAGCCTTCATCGTGGTGATCAACATCCCGCTCTCCCTCATGGCTGCCGCTTTCGGCCTGTGGATCAGCGGGGAAAACATTCACCTCATGACGCTGGGCGGCCTGGCCCTGGCGGTGGGCATTCTGGTGGATGAAGCCACCGTCACGGTGGAGAACATCCACACCCATCTCACGCGCGGCAAGTCCCTGGCGCGGGCGGCGCTGGACGGCACCGTGGAGACCACCCTGCCCCGCCTGCTGGCCATGCTCTGCATCCTGGCGGTGTTCATCCCGGCCTTTTTCATGGAGGGTGCCGCACGGGCCCTGTTTGTGCCCATGGCGCTGGCGGTGGGCTTTGCCATGCTGGCCTCCTTCCTCCTTTCCAGCACGCTGGTGCCGGTGCTTTCCGTCTGGCTGCTGCCGAAGCATTCCAAGCTGCAGGAGGAGAGGCCGGGGCTGGTGGGGCGCGCCTACCGGGGCACAGTCAGAGCTGCCGTGGCGTTGCGCTGGCTCCTCGTCCCCGCCTACCTGGCAGGCGCGGCGCTGGTCGTTGCCGTTTTGGGTCCACGGCTGGGCACGGAGATTTTTCCGAAGTCGGACAGCGGCCAGTTTGCCATCCGCTTCCGCGCCCCCAGCGGTACGCAGGTGAATGCCACGGAGAAGATTGCCCAGAAGATTCTGCACGTCATCGGCCATGGCCTGGGTGAAGGCACGGCGGTGGATTTTTCCCTGGGCATGGTGGGGGTTCACAACTCCAGTTTCCCGGTCAATCTGGTGCATCTCTGGAATGGCGGCCCGGAAGAAGGCTGGCTGGCTGTGCAGATGAAACCTGGCGCAATGGGCGTGGACCAGATCCAGGAGAAGCTGCGCGAGATCCTCCACAAGGAGCTGCCGGAGGTGCGGCTGTCCTTTGAGCCGCAGGACATCGTGAGCCGCGTGATGAGCTTTGGTTCCGCCACTCCGCTGGAGATCGCCGTCAGCGGCCCCAGCCTGCCTGCCAGCAAGGAGCATGCGGAAAAGATCCTGGCGCGGCTGCAAAAGCTGCCCTTTCTGCGGGATGTGCAGATCGCCCAGACGCTGGATGCCCCGGCGGTGAATGTGCAGATCGACCGTGAGCGCGCAGGACTGCTGGGCGTGGATGTGGAGGATGTCACGCGCTCGCTGGTGGCAGCCACGACATCCAGCCGCTTCACCACGCCGGTTTTCTGGGCGGACCCGGGCACGGGCATCAGCTTCAATGTCCAGGTGCAGATCCCCGAAGAG
>DASWXG010000876.1:0-3224 GCA_036405615.1 Prosthecobacter sp.
TAGTTGGGGGACGAAAGAATTACGAACGACGAGCATACACGCCGCATTTGCTTTTGCAAAAAGCGATTCCTCGCCCTTTTTCGTCTTTTTTCCTTAGTCACTTCTTCAGCCGGAACGGCGTGCCGCAATACATGCAGCGAAAAGTCCCTGTGCTGAGCAGGGAAACGACCGTGGAAGAACGGTAGGAAAGCGGTGTCAGGCGGAAGGCATCCGCGTGCTTGTGGCAGCGCTTTTCATGAAGCACCGGTCCATGGCACAGGGTGCAGTTGACATGCCTTCCCAGGATGAAACTGCCCAGCCGCCCGAGGGCAAATCCTGCCAGTCCTCCAAGCGCCAGCCAGCCTTGGGCAATGTCGTCTGTCTGCAAAAGTCTGAAACCGGAAAACAAAAAAACCGCCACACCAGCCCAGGAGAGGGCGAGCATCAGGGAGACGGAGAGCAGCCTGCCTGAGCGTGGATGATGCCGCGACCTGCGTACGCGGGCTTTCGCAAGCGGTTGTGGTTCAGCTGCCTGGAAATCAGCATTCATTATGAAAATAATAATGCAATGAGCAACTTTGGCAAACATTTCACCTTTGGAAAATACTGCTCGTGAATCCGCCAGCGGCCCGATCTTTTCGCTGCGATGGCGGGCACCGGCTGTACCAGATCTGCGACCGGAATTTTAGGCGGCTGAAACAAGGGGGCGTTGAGCCCGGCTTTTCGTTGCTTTTAACTGTCCGCAGCCTGCGGCGACATCAATCCCGCGCCGTTGCCGGATGGTGCAGGGGATGCCAGCCTCCTGAATGATGCCCTGAAAAACATCGGCGGCTGCCTCGGCGCTCTCCCGGCCTTCGTAACCTGCGGTTTCGTTCAGCGGGATCAGGTTGACATGCGCATCCAAACCGGAAAGGAGGGCGGCCACGCGCCGGGCATGGGCCGGGCTGTCGTTGACTCCGGCGATGAGGGTCCACGCAAAGAAGATGCGTCTGCCTGTCTGGCTGCCATAGCTGTGGCAGGCAGAGATCAGGTCGCTGAGCGGCCAGCGGCGGTTGGCCGGGATGAGGGCGGCTCGCTCCTCCTCGGTGCTGCCATGCAGGCTGATGGCCAGATTGTAGGGGCGGTTTTCCTCCGCCAGTTTGAGGATGCCGGGGACGACCCCGACAGTGCTGACACTGATCTTGCTGGGGCCGATGTTGCAGCCGCGTGTGTCGCTGATGAGGCCCAGCGCCTTCATGACATTGTCGTAATTGTGCAGAGGCTCGCCCATGCCCATGAGCACGATGTTGCGCAGCCGCTCGCCTTTGGCCCGCAGGATCCGCTGGGCATGGAGCACCTGGCCGACGATTTCGCCCGGGCGGAGATGCCTGACAAACCCCATCTGCCCCGTGGCACAAAAGACACAGCCCATCGCGCACCCTGCCTGGGTACTGACGCAGACGGTGTAACGTCCAGGGTAGCCCATGATCACCGTTTCGATTTCCTGGCCGTCTTGCAGGCGGAGGAGAAACTTCTCGGTCAGGCCGTCCCCGCTGGGGATGTGGGAACTGACGGCCAGATGATCGAGCATGTAGGCCGCATCCGGGCAGGTGATCTTTTCGGCCACCCAGCGCCTCAGCGGCGGCACCCAGTCGGTTCTGGCAGACAGGTCGGTCTCAGCACGAAAATGCAGGGCGTTCCACACCGTGCTGACATGCGGCGCACGCAGCCCGTCTGCCACCAGCAGGGCTTGCAGTTCGTCGAAGGTCAGGTCGTGGAGGGAGAGCGGCACCCGGCCACTATGCCACGCTGCTGACACCATGCCAGCAGCGAGTGCGGCTCAAAGGCTCGCCCCCTTTTGACGATTCCATCCGCCGTCGTGAAAACGAGCTTGCCGCCCTGCGCAGACCATGCGAAACATCCAGACTTCCAGAACGCGCTCGTAGTTCAACGGATAGAATGGTGGTCTCCGAAGCCGCATATCCAGGTTCGATTCCTGGCGAGCGCACTCTTTCTGTAGAAAGCATTGGCTTCTTAAGCAGCGGGGGCTTTTTCAATTGTGCCAGAGGGACTTTAATCCGGAGTCGGCATTCCTTTCCTGCACGGTTTTTGCCACGATGAATCCAGAGAAGCCCACGGCTGATTCAAGCCGCCATGCGTGGTAGCCTCCCTCCTGGAGACGTAGCAAATACTGCGTTTCATCGCGTTCCCAAAGCCGAAGCCCTTGCAACTCCGCTGCGTTTGAGAGGAATGCGTGTTCGGAGGTTACGAAGTCAGACAGAGGCTCTTCCGTGATGTCGGTGAGGATGGTGCCGGAAGTGTGTGTAAAGTGGTAGCAGGCGACATCGGTGAATTCGAGACGGGAATCTCTCTGGGACGGGCCTGGGTAGGGCCACACCAGATGAAGCTCTACTTTCAGGCCGCCTTCCGACACGGCATAACCTTGAAGATGAAAATCATGGTAGCGCATGGTTTTTGAAAAGCGGCCATCCGTGTTTAGCCGTCATAGGGCAGATCTGCCGCGTCTGTCCCGATATAGTCTGGCTTGGGCATTTCAATCAAGCGGACAGCCCGGATGTGCAAATCTTCCTTCCAGCACCGCCTTAGCCAACCGGTGCATGCCATCCACCAGCTTGCCTTCAGGGCACAGAATGATGGGGTAATCCAGGCTGGCGGTATGGACAAGCCGCATATGGTCGATGATCTGCCGGCAGGTGGGAGATTCATCTTTAAACCAGTAGGGCTCGTCCAGTTCCTGAAGGGTTGAAACAGGTATCTCTTCTGGCTGAATGTGGCGGCTGAGTTCAACAAGGCGGTGGACATCCCAGGCCAGCAGACCTCGTTCGCTTTTTCGAAAGTGATACTGCTTCCTCATGATGGACATGGGAAGCAGAGAGCACTGCTTTGCAAGCCTCCGCTGCTGCGGTGCTTTGGCGGCCCGGGCATGTGCAGATGGGAGACCCGGCTACCGGTTCACCAGATCCACCACTTTGTCATTCATCAGACGGAGGCGTTTGGAGAGGCAGGTGGTGATGCGGCTGAGAAGGCGGTAGGCCACTTTGGGGCTGGCGGCGTGGAGACGGTCCAGGCTTTGCCGGGTGATGAGCCAGACCTCCGTTTCGCTGGAGGCGCAGACGGTGGCGCTGGCCGGGCCCGGATCAAAGACGCTGACCTCGCCGAGAGAGTCGCCGGGTTCCAAGGTGGCCACTTTTTTGTTCATGCCTTCGATGTCCTGGAAGACATCCAGCTTGCCCTTGAGCACCAGA
>DASWXG010000877.1:0-19309 GCA_036405615.1 Prosthecobacter sp.
GCGACAGCGGACGCAACGCCCACATCGCCAAAATCCGCGGCCACAGGCCTGAGCGCATCGTGCGAGTGGAGTCACACCGGCGTCCGCCGCCCCCATTGGAGGGGGCCAAGCCGCCAGCAGGTAACGTCATTCTTTATGCGGACAGCTACTACTCAGGCACCTCCGCCACGGTGGAACCCCAGCGCAGCTACAAGCATTATCAGTTGATTGTAGAAACGGCGAGACGGATGCCCGGGTGCCAGTTTCTGATCAAGTTTCACCCCCTGCGCGACCGGAAACGCGAGGAGCAATGCTTCATCGGCATGGATGAAGATGAACTCTACGTTCGGACCCGCTACATCCGTGAACTCCGGCCACCATCCAATGTAAAGCTGGTACCTCCGGAGGAGAGCATGATGGACTGGATTCCCAAGGCGTCAGTCCTGCTGAATTCCAACTCGACAGCAGGACTTGAAGCCTTCGTCCTGGGCGTACCGGTCATCTTCTTGTATCAGCCAAACACTGAACTGGGCTTTCCCCTGCTTTGGGACTACGAAGCGTGCATTGTGGCCGAAGAGCCCCTAAACCTGGAGGGTGAGATCAATCGCCTGCAGACAGACGGCGCACACGCCACCCGACACATTCATAACCAGCGCCGGTATGTGGACGAGTTTTACTGGTCCTCCGGCGAGCAGTCCCTGATCGAAGGTATTCAATCAGTCCTGAAGATGGAAGAAAAAGCTTCCCACGCGGCATCCACGGGAATGTCCGAGGCAGGACCGTAGGCCCCGGTAGCATTGTAGTTTCGGGCAGCCAGAGACACATGCTGAGGGGTAGGCCAATGCCACTTCCCATCGTGCGTAGGGCCAAAAAGCGTCAGGGCAGGCACACCAAAAGCCTGTGACAGATGAGACGCCGCACCATCCACACAAGCCACGGCTGATGCTGCAGAGAGCGCATGCAGGTACTGTTGCAAGGAAGTCTTGCCAGCCAGATTGACCACTGGCCCCGAACCGGTGATACCGTTTACAATCTCCTGGCAATGGGCGATCTCCCTTTCTGAACCGCCCCCGGCGATGACAATGGCCAGTTCCGGCTGCAGCCGGGCGAGACGGGCAGCAAACTCCGCCCACTGGGAGGTGCCCCAAAACTTGCGCTGCCAGGCGGCAGTCGGGTTCACAAGAACAAACTTATTGTTAGGAAGCTCACTGTGCCTCCATCCGGCGGGCGGTGCTTCCAGACGGGGGGGAACAAAATCCGCCTCCGGAAGTCCGCTGACCACCCGCCAGAAGTAGCGTGCCCAATATTCCGCCGAAGGCGGCTCCAGCCGGATGGAATGAAACAGCAGCCGATACCACCAGCGGACATGCCGGGGTTTGTTGACAATGAGCGTCCGGGCCCTGGTGCGCAGGCGGAATGCCTGCCACACGGCACGCGAGCTCCAGCTTGTGGACCATACCTGCTCGTAGCGGCATCCCTTCCCCATTTCCAGGCAGCAACCCGGCATCAGTTCTACCAGAGGTTGAAAAGCTTCACGTACATACAGCGCTGTAGGCTTGCCAAGTTTGCGGGCAAGGAATTCGGCACTAGGTTGCAGCAGCAGGGTGTCTCCCAGCTGCTTGTCGCTGACAATGGCGGCTCCTTGGTTCATGCCAGCACACTGGGGGTAAGCAGGGTTTGATAGATAGCCTGAATCCGCGCCACTGTCGCCGCAGTGGCAAAACGATGCCGGATCGTCGGGTGGGCCTCTTCAAATTCAAACTCCTCGCAAAGGCGGGTTGGAGACCGCGGCAACAGCACTTCTAGCCGGCTTGCCAGGGCTTCCACATCCTGCGGCGGGTATAAAAAGGCATCTTTAGGAATGAACTCGGGAATCAGTCCCGCACCAGCCGCCAGCAGCGGCACGCCTGCCGCCACACACTCCAGGGCCGCCATGCCAAAGCTCTCACTGCGGGAGGGATGTACGGCCAGAGGATAGCTGCGCAGCCGATCACGGTAATTTTTGTCAGTGCCGAGAAAGCGGACATTGAAGCGCTGAAGGCGTCTTGTTTGCAGGACCTCAGCCGGGTCCTTCCCAAGCAGGTCTCCCAGGAAATGGAATTCAGGCAGTGGCCCCTCAGGGAGCTTTTTCTCCAGCAGCAGCAAAGCCTCCACCAGATCTTGCCAACCTTTGCGGGGAATGATGGAACCCAGGACCAGAACCCTGTCCAGGTTCTGTTCAGGCATGGGGGCCGGAGGCAAAATCTCTTCTTCAGTCACTCCGTTGTGGACGAGAGCCAGCGGAGGTTGCCCCTCCTTCAGCCATGGCCGCACCTTGTTGCAGAGTTCATCTCCCACAGCAATCAGCTGCCTGTGCCTGCCACACCGGTATTTGGCAAAGTCGCGCTCGCTCATGCCGGGCGTACGCAGAGTGAGCACCGGGTTGGCGTTCAGTTCTGCGGCGAGGGCCAGGCCGAGGAGGCTGTCCGGGTGATCGTTAGTGTGGACGATCAGAGGGCGGCCGGACTTCAACAAAGGTTTTAGAGACCTAACCGCGTGTTTGGCAAAAAAACGCACGCCCCACAGCCTGCCTGCAAGGCTGCGGGAGGCTGGAAAGTCCACACGCACCCAAGGAACACCATGGTGGGTGCAATGCTCTGTCAACCAGCCCTCCTCTCCGGTCAGCAACACCGGATCATGGCTGGCCATGGTCGGGGCCGCCAGCAGCCTTGAAAGGGACTTTTGAGCCCCGGCGAGGTGGACGGAATTTTGGACAAAGATGACTTGAGGCAGCATGGACAGCCTCTCCTTTGGCTCAGGCAAAGCGGTTCTGCAAGGCACGCATCAGGCGCCAGCCCAGACGCCGCCCCAGCGAGGCCTCCCCTTGGGACATTCTCTCCACAGCACGTTCGGCATCCACCTTGAGCGTCTCCTTGCAGTAGGAACGAACCTCAGGCCGTGAAAAGGCGGCCTGCGCATGATCATAGTGCTGATAGCAAGCCGCCACGAGCCCGAGACGAACCAGACGGCGCAGAGCCCTGGCACTGTCCGTGGCCAGGGTTTCGGGATGCTGGAGATACAGCACATCCGCATGCATTAGCTGACCTCGTGAAAACGGCAGCGCACCATCCGCCATGGAGTAGGGCTTCTTCTTCGTCGCGCGTCTCCACTCATGACTTTCCAGCCAGCGCATGGGTACAAAACCATCCTTCCTCAACCGCTGGTCAATTTCGGCGAACAGTGGCTGATCCTTATACATGGGGAAAAATGACACCTCCGTGCGGATGCCCACCAGGTCTTCCTGAAGCGTGCGCACCGCACCATCGAACACCTCCACCTCCATGCTCTGGACATCGATCTTCATGAAAGCCGGTTCAGCAATGGACTCACTGGCCAGAACATCGTCCAGCCGCTGGCAGGGCACTTTCACCACCGCATCCAGATTGTAGAAGTCCCCGCGGGCAAACAGTTTCCCCAAATCCTGGCGGGCCGTGTACTTGGAGGAGCAGCCACGCTTGGAATAAAGATTCAGCGAAAACTCCCCCGGAGCATCCGCCAGGGCGACCGGGACAAACTTTACATGCTTCCAACCGCCGCCAATTCCGGTCTGGCTGAGACGCGCACACTCTTCAGGATCAGGCTCAAACCCCACATAATGGGTCGCGGGCGCCAAAGGGCCGAGATCTGCATTCACACCCCCACGCGCCCCGACATCCAGGGCCGTCAGTCCGATTTGTTGCGCCAGCGAAAGCAGAGTAGAATCCATTTGTCGGCAGGCTATATATCAGCGCAACCTTTATGCAAGGAGGGCCTTTTCCCTGGCCGTTTTTTGGAGCCGTGCAACAGCCCTGTCACAGCTTCCCGCAGCCAAACTCACGGTCGCTCAGCAATCTCAGCCGGTGCAAGCCAGGAGAGACGCATTGTCCTCAGTTCAGGATGGTTCAGGGCAGTGGTGTTAAACTGCCCTATGCCTTTTCCAGTAAAGCTAGGCTTCCTCGGCTGCCTCTGGAGGCGGTTGAGGAACAACCGGCCGCTGAGTGCGGACGATGTTCATGGCTCCATTCAGTTCACCTCCAGGCTCGATGGAAACCGATCTTGCGGTAAGATCGCCATTCACAGAACCGCCGGAGCCAATGATGAAGGGACCGCTGGAAAAAATGGTCCCGGTGATGCGTGCGTGAATCTCCACTTCGTCTGCACGAATCTCGTGCTCGAACGTCACGTCCGAGCCCTTTTCGACGATGAAACGGCGGCAGCGAACTTCGCCGATCATGGTACCCGTGGTACGGAAAATGGCGTCTCCAGAGGCACTGACGTGCGCCTCCAGAATGCCCTGGCAACGAAGGTCTTTGCACTGGATCAGCTCCGCCGACACCTGGCCACGCTTGCGGATCAACACATCCCCACGTGTCCGGATCGACTGCGATGTCGGCATATTGATCTCCACATCTTCCAGCGGAATGGCGGCACCGCAGTTGGGGCATTCTGCGGAACGCGATGAACGGCTTACTTTAAAGCGGTGGCTGCATTCAAAACACTCAGCGTCTTTGAAATACTGGTTCCGGTACATCCCCTCATTCTTCATTTTCTGAAGAGTGCTGGAACTCATCGGAGCCGGGGCCGAAGTGGGTGCCGGAGAATTCGACTGGGGCCGCCGGAAAGAGGACGTGACAGGCGAAGCCGCCACCTCTGGTGCTGCCTCAGAAATGGAAGCCGGGAGAGAGATTTGCGGAGGTTCGGCGTCTTCTTCGACCCGAGTCACTGAAGGCTGCTGTTCAAGCTTCTCCGAAGCTGCTTCAGGAGCGGAAGTGACTTCAGTCTCTTTCGTTTGGACTGGCGCAGGTGCTGCCGGGGGCAGCGCCTCGCTAACCGTGGCCTGAGCCGGCGCAGAGTGGGAGCCTGAAGCCCCTGACTGCTGTTTCAAAAACACGCCAAAACCGCCTTCGGCTTCTTCTTCAGCCGTCACCGGCTGGGAAAGCTCCGCCGCAACAGGGCCTGCCTTTGCAGGTGGCGGTGGAGAGGTCTCAGCGGCCGGAGGCTGGGGGGGCTCAGGGGCGGGTGGAGTTTCCTGGGCGGGTGCTGGTTTGGCCCAAGGATTGGGCATGCCCATGCCAGAGCGTGTGACGCTGGAGGCAGTCACCTTTTTGCGTTGAATGCTCAAATGCACCCCGCATTTTTTGCAAAATGTGGAGACAACAAGGCGCGGCTCGAACTGAGCCGCGCCACACGCCGGACAAACCACCTCGATTTGATTCTTCGGGGGGGTAGGCCGGTCGCTTTTCGAGCCAAAAAGACTCCGAAACACTCGGCAGGGGATTCCGTTTGAGGGTTAGTTAGGAAGCAGAGGAGGCACGGGCACCGCCAAGAGGAGCGGGCTTGGCAGACTCCGGCTTGCGCCCCACCTTGGAAGAACCCATGAAGGTTGCGCCTTCCTCGATGGAGAGGGTGCCGGCTTCGATGTCACCGATGAGGATGGCATTGCTTTTCAGTTCGCAACGCTCGGCGACGGTGATGTTGCCTTCGACTTTGCCGAAAATGACCACGGAGCGGGTCTTGATTTCGCCCTTGATAAGTGCGTTTTCACCCACGGTCAGGCTGCCGTCCGAGGAGACTTCCCCCTCGATTTTCCCGTCGATGATGAGGTCGTGGGAGAATTTGATGGAGCCTTTGATTTCGACGTCGTTCGAAAGAACGTTCTTGCTGGAAGTCATGTTGTAAGAAGTGGATGCGCGTTGGGGTTGTGCAGCTGGAGCGGGCGCAGCATAGCTGGGAGCGCGGTCGGCGGTAGCCGGTGCGGGGGCCTCAGCGCGGCCTGATTCCTTTTGCCCTTCGTTGGATTGTCCGATGATTTGCCTGAGCATGGCTGGCTACAATAGAGGTCCGGCAACTTGAGTGTCAATGTGATGCTGAACTTTTTTCGAGCGGCATCAAAGCTTCTGCAATGTGCAAAAATGCGACGCAAAAGGCCCTCTGCAAAGGGGCATTCTGCAACAAAAAATCTCGTTTTGCACGCAGGGATTTCGGCCAGCCTCGGCACCCCGGAGCGCAGGAACCCTGGACGGGTGAAACTTTTCGCCGTTTTGGGAGATTATCGGGTTTTTTTTGGCCTATTTTCGCAGCCTGCACCCCATAAACACAACTAACTTCCGGTTAGACCCAAATCGGTGGGCGGGGTGGGCAGGCATTGAGGCCTCAGGTGCTCAATCCGAAGGCGCCCGCATAAGATTCAAAAGCTCTTTTCGATCCACCTTTTCCACTGGGCGGGCAGCAGGCTTGGGGGCGGGAGCAGGTTTTTGAGCCGGCTTGCTGGCCACTACTGGTTTTGCCGGAGCTTTTTTGACAACTGGCGCGGCTACCGTTTTCACAGGCTGAGGGGCCGGCTTTACAGGAACATTCTTCTCCTTTTCCGCCACCACGGCGGGGGTAGCGGCAGCCTTGACTTCAGGGGTCTTTTTCGTTCTCGACGCGGTGGCCGCAACCGGCTGGGCGGAGGCCTGGATCACGGCTGGCGCTGGTGCCGGCGGTGCGGGAGGGGCGACCAAAACAGGCTGCTTTTTCCACGTTTCCAGGCTCTCAATCCGGTGGGGACCGCTCACATTGACCTGGGTTCCATCAATGGTGATGACCGAATCCACCGTTTCTGCGATGTATACCTGGCCGTTTTTCAAAACCCTGGCCTGGGGCCCCTTGAGAATGGCGGAGTCGGGCGTCACGAGAATTTCAGGGGCGGTGGCCAGAATGGGGCTGTCCACCTTCTTGACCAAATAGGCTCCACCCGAGGCTGCATAAGCCTGCTCATCCTTGGCTTTTCCATGGGGACGGACCGCAATGCGCGCAGCGGAAAGCTCCACCACTCCGATGTTCTGAACCTTCGGAAATCGGGAGCGGCGCTGGGTCTCGCTAAGGTCAAAAACTGCCCGGTCCCCTGCCCCGCCACTCTTGGGAGCGGCACAGGACACAGCCCATAAAGAGAGGGCTAGCGCACCAACGACAGCCCGGGAACGGGCCACGACAAGCATGGGGGGGAATTTCATGGGGGGAAAGGCAAGAAATAGCGGGTTTGCCCGCCCTTTTCTAGCACCAAAGAACATTCTCCAGCATTCGGCACGGCTTTATCCCTTTCCCATCCCGGCGCAGGAACTCAATCACGCTGGACGAAGGAAACATCAGTCCTTGCTACTCCCAGCGGCTTTCCTTGCATTTCCGTTCCGCCTCGCCTCCCTGAGGCTCCCGCCAGCATGCTCCACATCGTCTTGTACCAGCCTGAAATCCCTCACAACACCGGGGCCGCCGGCCGTTTGTGTCTGGCCACCGGAGCCCGGCTGCATCTCATCAAGCCCCTCGGGTTCAGCCTGGAGGACAAGTATCTCAAACGCAGCGGCCTGGACTACTGGGCAGATGTGGATGTGCGGGTCTGGGATTCCTGGGAAGACATGCGCACGGCGGCGGAGACGGAGTCCCGTTTTTTCTTTGTCGAAGTGCAGGGGACGCGGTCCCATTGGGAGGCGGATTTCACCTCAGGCAAAGACCTTTATCTGGTCTTTGGCCCCGAAACCCGGGGCGTTCCCCCTGCCCTCATGGCAGAAAATCCAGACCATGTCCTGCGCATCCCCATGCTGGGAACCCGGAGCCTAAATCTGGCCACCGCCGTGGCAATCACGCTGTATGAAGCCGTCAGGCAACGCGGAGGTTTGCAAACAGCGACTCAGGTTTCCTCCGAGTGAATGAGCTGCCCGTGGCTGCCGTCACAGAACGGGGGCGTGCGGGTCTGTTTGCAATTGCACAGCCGGACACGGCACTTTTCGGTCACCACAAATTTTTTGGAACGAAGGCCGGTCCCCGTATGCTCGCCATCGCACATGGGCTGGTGTCCGCTGAGGCCGCAGGAGCACCAGAAATACACCCCCGGCTCCAGTTCCAGCTCAGCGGGCTGGGTGGCGTAGATCTTGGGCTTCATAAGTCTTTGAAGACCCTGCCAAGGGATCAGGAAGCCTGGGGCAGCCCGTTGCCGACCTGCCGCAGCACATCGTCAATCAGGCCCGGGCCACGGAAGACGAGGCCGCTGTAAAGCTGGATGAGCTGGGCCCCAGCCTGCAGCTTGTGCGCCGCGTCGTTCCCAGAGAGAATTCCGCCCACCCCGATGATGGGAGTCTGCGGAGCCAGGAGCCCGCGGAAAGCGCGGATAACCTCTGTGGAGCGGGCGGTAACAGGAGCGCCACTGAGGCCGCCGGCTTCTTTTTCCAAGGGGTGACCCGCCACGGCTGCACGGCTGATGGTGGTGTTTGTGGCAATGACACCGTCCACGGCCAGTTCGTTAAACACACGGGCCAGCGCCTCGATCTGGCTTTCTTCCAGGTCCGGGGCGATTTTGACCAGCACCGGTTTCAGTTTCCCATGTTCGCGGGCGAGCTGCGCTTGCTCCTTTTTCAAGGCATCCACCAGGAGGCGGATGGAGTCCTCGGCCTGGAGATCCCGCAGGCCCTTGGTATTAGGGCTGGAGATGTTGACAGCGATGTAGTCGGCTACGGGATAGGCGGCCTTCAGCCCCAGGAGATAGTCGCTCACGGCATTTTCATTCGGCGTATCGAAGTTCTTGCCGATGTTGACCCCCACCACGGCCTTGGTGGTGCGGTTCTTCAGCCGGGCCACGGCCGAGTGGATGCCGGGATTGTTAAACCCCATGCGATTGATCAAGGCATCATGCTCCGGCAGGCGGAACAGGCGTGGTTTGGGGTTTCCCGGCTGCGGACGCGGCGTCAGGGTGCCCACTTCCACAAAACCAAAACCCAGCGCGCCCCAGGCATCCACCGCCGAGGCGGACTTGTCCATGCCTGCGGCCAGACCCAGGACGTTGGGAAACTTCAACCCCAGGCATTCCACGGGTTTCACCGGCAGCTTTTCCTGCCCGGCTGTCAGGAGACCCAGGGCATGGGAAAAGCTCATCATCCGCGTCGTCCACTCATGGGCATGCTCCGCATCCATGCGGAAGAGCCAGGGTTTCAGAAGCGGATAAAGATTGGCAATCAGGGACATGCTTTCTCCAAAGCGCGGCCCCGCCTCCTGTCAAGGCGGTGGCGCAGCCTGAAACAAAACGGCGCCTGAATGCTGGGGCGATTTTTTCAGACTGCCTCCTTCAGCAGGCAGTTCCGGCAGCATGAAGAAACCGTAGCCCCGCACCGCGCCATCGATCTGGACGATCTGGCCTGAAAAGGCGGTTTTCCGGTTCAGCGCTGCAGTGCTGCCCGTCAGCGTAAAGCTGCCGCTGAAGCTGCCTTTTTTGGCATCCAATTGTGGCAAAAGCACCGCCTGAGGTGTAGCGCTGACCGTCGCCTTGTTGGTCATACCCTTGGCAGAAAGGTTGGTCACAGTAACGGCCGCATTGAAAGAAGTTGGTACACCTCCGCCGCTAAACTTCAGCTCCGCTTGTTGAGACGAGCTTTCCGGCAGGTTCAGGATACGGCCGCCAGGAGCCAGCTTTGGCAGCACTCCACCGCGAATACTCAAGCCCATGGAATTGATCCCTTCCCGATAGGAAAGCTCCTTCGAGGCGGCATCCACTGGATATTTTACCCAGTCCATGTTGCCAAAAACGTGGTTTTCCTCCGGATTCTCCTGGATCCCCACCGCCAGCGCGCCGACCAGGACACCTCCTTTGGAATAAAGCGATTGATAAAGGGCGATGTCCCCCGTGGCACTCACGAAAGAACTGTAAAGATAAGGGGTGCCATCTGCCAGGCGGCCGACAATCTTCACAGCCCCCGTCTTGCCAGCCACTGTGAACGTGCCATACCCGTGACCTTGAGGGCCGGAACCTGCGGAGGGTAGCGGTGAGGTCACAAAGCTGTAGTCCTTTGCATAGACTGTCGCGACTTGGTCCTTGCCATTCCAGGGAATCCGCCAGCCGTTGCCTGCATCTGTCTGGACACCACCCTCCAGCAATTGCGTATTGTGGCTGCCATCGCCGTCTGCATGCAGTTCGAACTTGAACTCACGCAGAGGAGTCTTTCCAGGCAGAGTGGCAGTGCCGACAGCCCGGCTGGGCTGCACCGGGTCCACAGCCAGACTTCCTTTCAGGGACTCTGTTTTGGTCCCGTGGGTAACCTTGCCCGTAAAAGCCCCGGTAGCGGTTACCGTCAGGTCATAGCGCCCCCCCAGGCTGCGGGGGCGGGTGTCGCTCAGGGTGATGACACCCTCATGCCTGCCCTGAAACTCACGGGGCAGTTCACTGACATCCAGGTCAAACAGGACGGTATCCACCGCTGCACCGGCAACATTTCGCGCCTTGATGCTGATGGCATACTTGCCCGGCCGGCTGGGCACACCGGAAATCACCCCTGTGGTACCGCTTATCGTTAGGCCGGGAGGAAGGTTTTTCACCGTGTAAGTCACGGGAAGGTTTTGCGTGGGAATGGGCAGCTCAAAGACAGCCGCAACATAAGCCTGACGCAACGGCAGGCCGGGCTGTTCCAGCACCGGCAGTTGCACCCCGTCCTGAGTGATTTCATGGGTCAGGCCACCGATTTTCAGAACGCCTGAACGCGCTTTTGTTGTGCCATTGGGCAATACGGTGATCAGCAGACGTTTATCGCCGAATCCTTCCATAACGTCCACAGTCACCCAGGGCAGCGGGTTGGTCACTTTCCATGAAGCATAAGTGGTTAGCGTGAGCGTGTAACTCTTCCCAGCGGCCGACACCTGCCCGGAGACAAGCGGAGAAAACGAAAAGGCAGAAGCCGATCGGACCTGCACTTGGGCACTTTCGGACAATGCGCCAGCGGCGTCCTTAATCTGATAAGTAAACGAGAAGGAATAATAACCAGCGTTTTGAGCCGGAGTAAAGACCACCGCATTGCCAACAACAACCAGCGTACCCGGATATTCGGGTTCCGGCGCTGAAACGGAGGCAAGGGTCAGCAAATCCCCGTCCGCATCTTCGTCGTTCGCCAACACATTGAGGGTGATCCCCTCTGCTCCTGCAGCCACGATAAAGCGGTCATGGCGGGCGACAGGTGCACGGTTTCCCGTGACAAAACTCTGGACGCCCCCCGCTATCCCGCCTTCCGCACTGGCAGCGCGGACACGGTAATAATACCGCGTTTTGGGCAACAGCCCGCTAAGAGATGCCTGCGCAGGAATCACGGCAGAGCCTTCCGCCAAAGCAGGTGCAGCCGGAACGATCTTCCCAAGATCGGCTTGAGAGGTGCCGTATTCAAAGAACACCTGACGGGGAAGGCCCTTCGCGTTCACCGTGCCATTCAAGACAGCAGACACCGTGGACAAGCCTGTAGCAGCCAGAGTTTTCACGACAGGGGCAGCGCCCGCAGCCTTGATCCCCGTCCCTGTGAGCAGGATCTGAACAGGCCCAGACTCCGGAGTCGAGCTGTAGATTTTAGCGACAGCCGTGCGGCTGCCAAGCTTGAGCGGATTGAACTGGAAGGTCAGAGACTGGCTGTTCCCTGCGGGCAAAACAACGGCGGCTGGCTTTTCCAGGCGGAAGTCGGCAGCCTCCGGCCCATCGATCTCCACACGGATGCCTTCAAGCCGGGTAGGTCCCGTGTTGCGCATCAGGAAAGTTTGTGTTCGCAGACCACTCAGCCCCACCTGCCCAAAATCGGCCGTCCCGCCAGAAACCCAGGGGTGGCCGGAAGCATCTTCCAACGCCATAACCGGGGGAGCAAAACTGAACTCTGTGACAGTCTCAATGAGTCCGCGACCACGGTTGTGAGTGCCACTCTGCAGGACCGCCCGGGCACGGACTTTTCCGGCGGGAGGAAGATGAAGCCCCTCCAATGCCCAGCCTCCGCCAACATAGGTTCCGTCTCCGAGCAACGTCCAGGAGGAACCGGCGTCTGTGCTGCACTCGAAGTAAACGCTCAAGGCCTCCGGGGCAGTGCCACCACGTTCCCACAAAATGCTTGAAGGAGTGGGAACCGCCAGGTTTTCGGTGGCGGGATCGTTGTGAAGCCGCGCTCCACCTGATCTGGGAACGTAGTTGATGGAGGCAAAGTTCCCTCCGATGAGGATAGATCCGTTTTTCTCCAAAACCAGGTTTTGAACAGACCCGCTCGGAGTCTGGGTTCTCAAAGAACGGTCCCAGGTGCCGTCCGGGTTCAGGCGCACCAACACGAGTCCAGGGTACTGATTAAATGAGAAATTTCCTGCGAGGAGGATCTTTCCATCAGCTTGAAGTGCCACACCACTGCGCTGATCGGAATACCCCCAGGCACTTCGGAAGGTTTCATCCACTGTCCCATCTTCATTTAGACGGGCCAGGCCCGTATGGGACGCATCTGCCACTTTGCTAAAGATACCACAAATGATAACTTTGCCGTCGGGCTGGCGAATCATCCCCGATACTCTGCCAGTGACGGGAACAATCGGATACGACTCATCCAGGGTTCCATCTACGTTGAGGCGGGCAACCCCGCGAGAAGCTGGATTCCCAAACGTGGCTTCAAACGCTCCCCCGATCAGTGTCCGTCCATCAGGCAACTCCACCAGACACTCAATGCTACCCCTAACAGGTGAAATGTACTGAGTATCTAATGAACCATCAGCAGAAAGTTTTATCAACAACTGCGCGCTGTAGTTGGAGCCCAGGAAAGTTCCGTCCTTCAGTTTGACAAAGGTTCTGAAATCCTTAGCCGCAGGCGAGCGCCCAAGAGTCGTTCCATTATTCCCAAGTCGCAAAAGCCCCAGAGAGGATCGGACCAAAAGCATGCTCAAATCTGGCTGGACGAGGATGCTGCCTTCTTGTGAAAAAAAGTCAGGAAACAAAGCATCGATAGTACCACTGGCGTTCCATCGGAGGGAACGGCTGAGGATTTTCCCATCAGGCAGGATCGCCTCAGGATATTGCAAATGGGCAAACTCAGATGCCAGTTCGACAGCGCCCGGCTTGGGCGCCCGGCGATAAACATGAATCGTATAAGTTGTCCACGTTTGTCCGTCCGGTGACTGAACCTCCAGAACAATGGGTTTTGGAACAGGAAGAAACTCAACATCAAAGGCACTCTGCCATTCAATCACATTGCCGTTGACCCTGTATCGATACGGCATATCAGGGTGGAGACCTACGCTTATGGAAGCCCGCATCAAATCTGAAGCGATCGGGAGGCTGTAGACGGTGCGCTCTGGGAAAAAACGCCGTTCGAATGGCAAATAGTCGGAGAAGGCAGGCCCTCCATTCCATCCGAAAGCTGCCAGGTAATGAAGCTGGGGCGTGGAAGTAGCTGCATATTGGCCGGTCAGTGACAAACTCAGTTTGGGATTGTTTCCGGCATTGCTGGCAATGGTCATCCCCGCTGCCAGATTTTGCATCTGGAAAGGATAATGCGGGTCCATGAAGACGGTGAATTCCGTCTCTTCCCCGGGCTGAAGCTCCCGCTTCATCGTCTGGCTGCCTGCGCTAACGGAAGCGCCTGCCACATCCCGGAATGTGATCCCATCCAGGCGCAATACTGCCGCACCAGAGTTGCGAATTTTGAAGGTGCGCACGCTGTAGTTTTGGCCAAAGTCATAAGTCCCCAGACTGTCGGAATGAGATATTCCGTCTGGAGCAACGAGGGTAATCTCTGCAGTGCCATTTCCCAGGCTGATGGTTCGCCCCACCAAACCATAAGAACCGTTGCGATAACCTCCGCAAGTACGAGCCCTCGCCCGGACAAAACCACTCTCGGGCAGGCTCAGACCGTTGAGTTCCCAACCACCCGCCATCCGGCTGCCCGCCCCCAAAAGCTGCCAGTCCGAGCCATTTTCACTGACTTCAAAACGTACTTCCAAAGCCTCAGGGGTGCTACCGCCACGAAGCCATTGAAGGCGGGTGCCACCGGTCACCTCCAGCTTGTCGGTGGTGGAATCATTTTCATACCGATACAGGAGCCGGGGAGCAGGCATGCTCTTAGAATAGTCCGATCTCGGAGCACCTCCTGCCAAGACTCTGCCATCACCTTGCAGGGCCAAAGATTGTAAATCCAAGGACAGGGAGTCAGATACGAAGGCCGCGGGTTTGAAAAGGTCCAGAGAGCCGTCCGGCATCAAACGCATGAGTTTTTTGCGCTCCTGCCCGTTTAGGGAGAATTGAAAATCTCCTCCGACCCACAGTTTTCCGTCTGCCTGCAAGGCCGCCGTCCTTACGACAGCGTTGACACTAAGTCCTTTCGAGAACCCACCGTTTTCGGCGAGACGGACGAGGTTGGGTGAATACTGTCCGTTTACACTGTCAAACAAGCCGCCGACCGTAAGGCTGCCATCCGGGTGAACTACGACGCAATGGACTCTTCCTGAAAGGCCTCCTGTTTTGGTTACATTCGCCGTGAAATTTGCATCCAAAGTTCCGTCCGCATTCAGCTTGGCCAGTGACTTCCGGCTCACGCCGTTCACTGCGGTAAAATCTCCGCCCACGAGTATGCTTCCATCTGGCGTCGTGGCCAGGGTATAAATTTGCCCTCCTGAAACTGACACCTCAAATTCCTCATCCAAAAGGCCATCTGAATGCAGGCGGGCGATCCCGGATCTCGCTACCCCATTCAACGCTTGAAAAGATCCGGCGATGATGATCTCGCCATCAGGCTGAACCGCCATCATTTCGACAGTGCCGCCGGAAATCGCGGGCGCAAAAGATTCATCCACGCTGCCATTTGGGTTGATCCGTCGAATCCCTGGATAAGGAAAGCCCGTGTTGGGAATGAACCAGTTAGGCCCTGCCACGAGCATTTTACCGTCCCACTGACGCACCATGGACTGAACGCCCAAATTGAGCGAAGGCGTATCAAAACTCGGAGCAAAATTTCCCTCTGCGGTAAGGTCGTAGACGATTTCGAGACCGGAGGTAGATTGAGTCCTCACGGCCAGGACGGTGCCGCCGACAGCAACCCCGCCATCTTCTCTAACGCTCGCAGCATACAGTGCCGGAGTGTTTAGATCAGCATACACCAAGGGTTGGTAGCCAGGATCCAGGTCGCCAGGAGCAGCACGAAGAAAAGCTGCTGCACACAGCAGCAGACACAGGAGGGGGAAAAGGGTGCGCATCGGCGGCACCACTATGTCCACACCTATCGCCTTTGGTCAAGAACTGCCCCACGGCTAGATATTCATCCTATTGCCGAATTCTTGATGTCTGAAGTTTGTCACGGCCATCGGTCATTTCTGCCAAAAGCTGCACAACCTCGCCCCTTGCATTCTGGCCGGGTCGCACTGAAAACTGGAGGCGTACTTTTGACCATGTCTTATCCTGCCCCCGCTCCTGCCCGCATTGATCTGTCCCAGCTTGGAGAACCCGTTTATCTCGGCTCCGTGCAGCATCTGTATGCCGTGCCGGATCACCCAGCCTACATCATCTGCGAGACGACGCCCGCAGGCTCGGTTTTTGACGTGGGCAGCATTTTCAATATTGAAGGCAATGACCTGAACCGGGCGATCTTCCGCCACGCGATGTACACCCGGCTGACGCAGACCGGCACCTGGGAGCGGGTGAAAACGGCTCTGCTGAAAACCGACACGCTGGGCGTGACATGGCGCGACCAGTTGATGGACGGCCCGCTCCAATCCATGCTGGAAAACGGCGCCCAGACCCATCACGTAGGCATGCTGGACGGTGAAACCGGCGAGGTGGCGACCCAGGGCATGCCAGCCAAACCCAGTTGCTACAATGTGGTGCGCCGTTTTCCGGTGATGAAGCCGCCACAGCGCAATGTGATGGGCAACTTTGTCTTCGACTACGCCCAGTTTCACCAGAGTGACACGTATGTGGTGCCGCTGGAGTACATTGTCCGCTTTGGCGTCACCAGCGGCAGTTCCATTCTGAAAAAGTATGAGGCGCTGAGCGACAAGGAGCAGCGGGCTTTTGAGCAAGAACTCGGCCTTACCGGCCCCATGCAGGCCTGGCAGATGCTGGACCGCCCCATCTATGACCTGACCAGCAAGTACGAACCGGAAGACCGGGCCGTGAGCAAGCAGGAAGCTTTGCTCATGTCCGGCCTGAGCGCCCAGCACTTTACTGACACGATCAAGATGGCCCTGCTGGGAGCCTGGGCAGTGCGCGATCTGCTGGATGAAATCGGTCTGAAGCTCTGGGACCTGAAATGGGAGTTCGCTGTGGACCGTGAGTCTCTGCTGTTTGTGGACACGATTGACGCTGACAGCTTCCGCGCCACCAGCACGGTGCCTGTGGAAGGAAGGGACCTCATCATCCACTACAACAAGCAGGCGATGCGCGACTACTACCGCCTGGTCTGTGCAGAGTGGTTTGCCGGTATCAATGCAGCCAAGGCCGAAGCCCAGAAACTGGGCACGCCTTTCAAACTGCTGCTGAAGGAAGGCCAGGCCGCAGGCAAATACCCTGCGACGCCTGAAGTGGACGCGGTGTTCCTGGATCTGCAGGCGAGGAAAACGGCTCTCATCAAGCAGCATGTGCTGGGCGAAAAAGATGCCGAAGCCATCCGCGCAGGTCTGGTTGAAACCGGCCTAGCCGAAGCTGAGTTCTACCGCAGCAAGGGCCTCCTGGCCGACTTGCTGAAGCTGAACGCCATCTAAAGGGTTTCAGAGCAGCTTGCCACCGTTTCAGGCCGGTCGCGTTGACGTGACCGGCCTATGGGTTGGAAGCATTGCAGCTGTTGAAAATACTCTCGCCCGTAGATCAGGGCTTATGAGCCAAGGCCAGCACCGTTTGGAAATGCGGGCTCTGGCTTTCCCGGTGCACCACGCTGGTCTCCGTCTGGCGGAAACCGGCACGGCCCAGCATGTCGTGCAATTCCGCTTCAGAGAAGCCCAGCCAGACATCGGCATACAGCTCACGGGCCTTTTCAAACTGGTGCTTGAGAAGATCCAAGATCACAATGCGCCCGCCAGGCTTCAAGAGGGCAAAAGCGGCACGGATGGCGCGCTCTGGATTTTGCGCATGATGGAGGGCCTGGCTGAAGAAGGCGAGGTCCACAGTGGCGGCATCAATGGGCGGATCCTCAATGTCACCCAGCCTGTATTCCAGATTGGAAAAGCCATGTTTGCCTGCGAGTTCAGAGCCGTAGGCCACCATCTTTTCACTGCTGTCCACCGCGATGACTTTCTGTGCCCGCTGGGCCAGAAGCTGGGACAATGTCCCCTCGCCTGCCCCGAGATCTGCGATGACCAGAGGAGGCAGCAGCTTGATCAAGGTCTCGCCCAATCCTTTCCAGGAACGCCCGGGAATGTAGTGCCGGCCGAACTTGCCGGCCAGTGTATCGAAATAAGCCTGGGCAGTGCGCTGACGCTTGCGCAGCACCACCCTCAAAGCCGCTTCATCTTTCTTGATCTCTTTGAGTTCGGCTCCAGCCGCTTCCATCAGAGCAATGAAGTGATCATGCGCCGCCTTGTCCTTGCTGGCTGGTTCGTCGAGCTGATAGAGGCGGTTTTTACCGCTGCGGCGGTCGCTGACCAGACCCGCCGACTTTAGTTTGGCCAGCTGGGCCGAAATATTGGACTGCGGCAGAGCCAGCACTTCCTGCAGTTCTGCCACGCTCAGTTCCTCCTGCTTGAGCAGGAGAAGCAGACGAACCCGGGTGGGATCGGCAATCAGGCTGAGCGATTTAAGAATGGAGGACATGGCAGGATCTTATCAACACATGATGATTCATCAATATTTGATCTTATCTGCTGCCCGAGCCCCCGATCAAAGCAAAAAAAAAATGCGAGACCGAAGTCTCGCATTCTTTTGAAAACTTGGTATGAACCGTGACTACGGGGTGCTGCCGCTGCCACCGCTGCCAGAGGTACCACCGCTGGGGTTAGGGGCGGTGCCGCCACCGCTAGGGCCGGCTGCTGGGCCACCAAGCCCGGCACCGTTCGCACTCGGAGCTCCGACGATGACACCATTGAAGGTCGTGGGTTCTTCGATCTCGGTTTCATTGACGTTGACGGTCGGGCCGTTGGCACCAGGACCAGCATCGCTGCCGGTCACGGTCACGTTGCCGTTCTTGTCCACGGTGATGGTGAGATTCACCTGGCCATTGGCTTCCACAGTCGTCACAGCGTTGCCGGAGGCGTCTGTGGTGGTGGTGACGGTCACGCCGTTGCCGCTGTAGGTCACGTTGGCAGCGCCAGTGATGGAGACAGAGTAAGCGGTGAAAGCAGGAGGGTTGAAGTCAGGCTCCCAGCGAAGGGCGATGTAACGGGACTTGACGGTCTTGTTCAGCTTGGCTTTCACCATGCCGGAACCGGAAGCGTCTTCGGCCTTGGCGACGGGTTCAGCGGTGTCAAATACGCTAGGGTCGAAAGCCAGGCGGCCGCGCCAGTCTTCTTTCTCTGGCAGAGAATCAAAGGCATACACGGAGAAACGAACCGGACGGGGCGAGTGAACGGAACCGAACTCGCTGAGGGTGCGCACCTGACCGAGATCATAAACCGCCGTGCGGTATTTCTCGTCGGACTCAGGGAACTCCAGCACGTTGCTTTTCACAGCCTCGTTACGGGAACCATACAGTTCCGGGCTGATGTAAAGCAGGCGGCCACCGCCGATGCCGGCAGCAAAGTTGACTTTGGCTCCGGTGCCGTCAGCGTTCTGGGTGACAGTGTAATTTGCATCGGTGGCGGTACCGATAGCCTGGAAGCTGCGGATGACACCGCCGCGGACCAGATTGAACTGCATGCGCAGGTAACGGCCCTGGGAGGCACCGCCGTTCAGTTTCACCAGACGGTCGGAAGGGGTGAAAACCTGGCTGTCCACGGGAGTCCAGGAGTTGCCATCGGCACTGGTGGAAAGGGCGATTTTGCCTTCGATACCGTCATTGACGAAGGAGAGGCCTTTGAGCACGGACTGTTTGGCGAACTTCAAGGAAGCCTCGCTCTGGCCGGAAGGCAGATTCACTGATTTCACCGGATCGCCAAGCAAAAGAGCGTTGGCCGGATCCAGGCCCTTGGAGTCATAAACTGTTGTACCCGAGAGGATACCAGCAATGCTCACCGGCTTTTCTTCGACAGCAGGCAGTCTGCTCCATTTGGCCTGGGTTTGCAGTGTCAGGGAAGCAAGAGCTACCAGAGTGAAGAGGTGCGTATATCTCATGATGGGCGATGCTGGGGGGAATGGTTAGCTACAGAACGCAGCTTTTGGACCAAGTATTCCACGATTTGAACCACAACGTAGGATGGGTGTAAACACTTTTTTCGTGAACAACTTATGAGCGTCAGATTTGTATTGATATATCTTGATTTTTAGCTTTTATTAAAAGTATGAGCTGTCCCCATTGCGCGGCCCAACTGCCCCAGGAAACTGCCATCTGCGGACACTGCGGTTTCGACGTAAACTGGGTGCGAAGGATGCTGGGGGCTGAATGGGTGCGTCTGGAGCGGCTGACGGACCCCCAGGAATGCCTCACTTTAA
>DASWXG010000878.1:0-3037 GCA_036405615.1 Prosthecobacter sp.
CGGCCAAGGGCAAGGAAGTCTTCTCCATGATCTGCATCACCTGCCACAAGCACGGTGCGTTGGGCGTGGAAGTGGGACCGCCTCTCTCGGATGTGAAGGCCAAGCCGCCCGAGGCACTGCTGTCAGACATTCTGGACCCCAACCGCATGGTGGAAGCCCGCTGGTGCGCTTACCTCATTGAAACCAAGGATGGCCGGACCCTGAGCGGCCTCATTGCTGCCGAGTCCGCCGACAGCGTGACCCTGCGCATGATGGGCGGCTTGAGCGAAACCCTCCAGCGCAGCCAGATCAAAAAGATGACCAGCACAGACAAGAGCCTGATGCCTCCCGGTCTGGAAGCCGCGATTACCAAGGAGCAGATGGCCGATCTCCTGGCCTTCCTTCGGGGCAGTCCGTAGATCAAGGGCAGAACGACGAGGGGAGCGCGGGCATTCGCTTCGCGGCTTCGCACCTGCCCGCAGTCGTCATTGGCGGCGCAGCCGCGAATCATTTTCAATGATCCCGCGAACAAAAAGCAGTGCCTTTAAGTAAGGTTGTTTAATTGGTTAGGCGGCTTCGCTGCATGATTTGGAGGCGGACAAAAGTGTCCACACTCCTCTCGATGGCATAGGCACTCCTCGATACGATTCATCTGCCAGTGCCCACGCTGTCCCGTCCAAAGGTCAGCCATTCCAGATTGAAGCGGGCAAAGTGCAGTTCGTCCCAATAGTGGGTGCTGCCTTTGTCCGCTCTTTCATAAATGCAGCCGATGGTGAGGTCGTCCATGACCACCAGATCGGAGTAGGACCCCGGGTGAGGCCACAGCGTGCGTCCGGCGCTCCAGGTTTCGCCTTCGTCATAACTCAGACGCACCGTGAGGTTGTAGCGCCCATACGGATGTTCTTCCTGCCGGAAGGGAGAGGCCGGGCTGGTGAACAGCAGCCGGTTTTTGTCGTGGGTGCCAGCCAGCGTCAGTCTCTCCAGGCTGCCGTGGCAGCGCGGTGTGATAAGCTCCTCCGCACGCCGCACAGGGCCCCAGGTTTCGCCACCGTTGTCGCTGATGGCCACGAGATGCCTCAGATTATCCGGCGCATCGGCAGCATTTTCATTGCGGGAAACCACCAGGAGCTGTCCGTCGGCCAGTTCTTGCAACTGGCACTCGCTGGTATGCATGCCGATCGTACCGCCCAGCTTCCACGTCGTGCCCTGGTCATCGCTGTAAAAACAGTGTGCAAAACTGCGCAGGCGGCCTTTGCCGATGTCTTCCCGATGCCGGGCGGGCACCACAATCCGGCCCGATTTGAGCTGCACCACGGCCTTCCCCGGACCGCAGCCATACCGCTGGTCCCACTCCTTTTCCCACAGGGCCATGCGGCCTTTGGGATTGGCCGGTTTCTCGTCCACCGTCTGGCTTTTCAGCGCGTCCCATTCGGGGCGGGTGACCTGGGAATGGATGTCCACCGGGCCTTGCCAGGTCTGGCCATTGTCAGAGCTGTGGAGATAGGCAAACCGCTTTTTGTCCTTCAGGAAAAAGAGCCACAGTTTGCCGCTCGCATCCCGGCCCAAGGTAAGGTCGGTGCAGACCCGGTTTCCATCGTCCAAGATCATCTGCTCAGCGCTCCAGGTTTTGCCCTGGTCCGTGCTGCGTTTCATAACGATGTCGTGATTGCCGATGTCCCCGGGGCCATCATTGCGCCGCTCGGCGATCACCAGCAGGTCGCCATTGGGTGCCAGCAGGATGCCCGGAATCCGGTAGTTGGGCTTGTTGCCAGGAGTCAGCGGAAACACACACACCGTTTCAAAGAGAGGCTCCGCAGCGGACAAAACGGAGGCTCCGGCATGCATCAAGGCAAACAGACCCGGCAAGAAAGCTCGATGAAGAAAACGGTGCATGGCCAGGGAAACGAAGGGTTCCGCAGGGCCTAGCTGGTGAAGTTCCATGACCAGGAGGTGTCGGGAAAGGGGGCCTCCCGGGCATCTGGCAGACTTTTGCCCTTTTGTTCCTCCCTCTTCCTTGACCTCGGCCTTCGCCCTCCTATGCTCGACCGTCCCAACCCCCGGGACGCGCAGCTATTTCCCCCACTCTCGCCCCATGAACATCCACGAATACCAGGCCAAAGAACTGTTTGAGAAATTCGGCGTCGCCACCCCTCCCGGCAAAGTTGCTGCCACGGCTGAGGAAGCGGGCAAAATCGCCGAGGAACTGGGCGGTGCCGGTCTCGTGGTGAAGGCTCAGATCCACGCCGGTGGCCGTGGCAAGGGCACCTTCAAAAACGGTTTCAAAGGCGGCGTGCATGTCATCAACACTGCTGCTGAGGCTCAGGACATTGCTGGCAAAATGCTTGGCCAGACCCTCGTCACCCACCAGACCGGCCCGGAAGGCAAACTGGTGAGCAAAGTCCTCATCGCCAAGTCTGTGGACATCGCCAAGGAGCACTACTTTGCCATCCTCTTCGACCGCGGCAGCAGCAGCCACGCCCTCATCGCCAGCACGGAAGGCGGCATGAACATCGAAGAAGTGGCCGAAAAGACCCCTGAGAAGATCGTCAAGGAGTTCGTCCACCCCACCATCGGTCTTCAGGCTTATCAGGCTCGCAAGATCGCTGCCTCCCTCGGCCTCAAAGGCCCGCAGGCCAACCAGACGGTGAAACTCATCACCGCCCTGTGGAACCTCTACCTGAAGAGCGACTGCTCCCTGGTGGAAGTGAACCCGCTGGCCATCACCACCGACGGCCAGGTGGTCGCCCTCGATGCCAAGTTCAATTTTGACGACAACGCCCTCTATCGCCAGAAGGACGTGGTGGCCATGCGCGACACCACCGAGGAAGACCCTCGCGAAGTCGCCGCCAGCGAGTTCGGTCTCAATTACATTGGCCTCGATGGCAACATCGCCTGCCTTGTGAACGGTGCCGGCCTTGCCATGTCCACCATGGACATCATCAAGCTGCACGGCGGTGAGCCTGCCAACTTCCTCGACGTGGGCGGTGGCGCGACCAAGGAGCAGGTGACTGCCGCCTTCAAAATCATCCTGGGTGACCCCAATGTGAAAGGCATCCTG
>DASWXG010000879.1:0-2260 GCA_036405615.1 Prosthecobacter sp.
TAGGTGGGCAGGGAGGCCGCATCAAAACGGGCCGCACCGACTTCATCGGCGATTTCATTCAGCGCCTCGACCTCCGCTGTGGAGAACAGCAGGCCACCGGCCTTGGCCGTATGTGCGGCATTCTGGGCTTCCGGCTGGCCGGGGAGCATGCAGCCCTCATTGCCATGGCCGAGGATGTCGCCGATGACGGCTTTGAGGTTGCCCGCGAAATCACGGCCCTGGGCAAACAGACCGCTGCTGATGGCGTCCGGATGGATGACCTGGAAATAGAAGCTGCTGGTGCGCTTCTCACCGGCGGGTGCAGGCTGGCCTTTGATGGTGGGGTGGGCACCGCCGCCGCGCAGAGTTGGCAGGGAACCGCCGATCATAGCGCCCATCACTTCAATGAGCAGGGAAAGGCCATAGCCTTTGTGAGCACCGAAAGGCAGCAGCCACTGGGCGGCATTGGCATCGGTGGTCGGGTTGCCTTCGGCGTCCACGGCGGCACCGGGAGGCAGAGGTTTGCCCTCGCGCTTCAGCTGCTGCACACGGCCCATGGCCACGGTGCTGGTGGCCCAGTCGATCACAATCGGGAAACCGCAGGCATCCTGGGTAGGCAGGCCCCAGGAGTGAGGGTTAGTGCCGAGCACCGGGAACTTGCCACCGAACGGCACCACTTCACCCAGGGTGGAGGTGCAGTTGGTGTAGGCAATGTAGCCCTTCTTGGCTGCGTCCATGACGTAGCCACCGCCCCACAGGTAGTGGAAGGCATTGTCCACACTCACCTGGCCGATGCCGTATTTGTCAGCCATCTCCATGCAGCGCTCCATGGCATGGAAGGCCACGCTCTGCCCCAGCTTCAGCTGGGCGTCCCAGACTTCGCTGGCGGCGAATTTCTTTTCGATCACCTTCACTTCCGCACCGGGTTTGCAGCCGCCTGTGGCGCTGCCAAACAGATGATCCAGGTGCAGTGCCTTGATGGCGTTGTGGGTGCGAATGCCATGGGCGGAGGCCATTTCGCAAAAACGGGCTGCGTCTTCAGCCTCGGCTGCGGTGTAGCCGCGATGCACATATGCAGCGCGGACGAGGTCATTGTGGGCGGCGGTAGGCAGGACGTGGTACGTGGTCGGCATGGCGTGGAGTACGGTGCAGTGCATTAAAACCGTCCACCGGGGCGTGCAAGTGGAGACGCGGCCTCAATCCGCGCCCCAACCGCCGCCTCCGGGCGTTTCGATTCGCACCCGGTCACCGGGCAAAACCTCAAAACTGGTGCAGGAAGGCAGGATTTCAGGCTCCCCGTCTCCCCTGGTTAAAATCTGCCGTCCTGGCTTTCCGTCCTGGCCGCCTTCCATGCCATAGGGGCCGCTCTGCCGGTGCTGGGTGAGCAATGAAACAGTCAGCGGTTGCAAAAATTCAAATTCACGGACCACTCCGCAGCCTCCCGGCCAATGGCCCGCACCGCCGGAGCCGTGACGGATGGCGAACCGGCGGAGCCTCACGGGGTAACGTTGTTCCAGGATTTCCGGGTCGGTGATGGCCGTGTTGGTCATGTGGCTGTGCACCGCATCGCTGCCTGCATAGCCCGGGCCTGCGCCCGTGCCCCCTGCGAGGGTTTCATAATAACCGAAGCGGGCATTGCCAAACAGGAAGTTGTTCATCGTCCCCTGGCTGCAGGCCTGGAGGCCCAAGGCCCGGATGAGTGTGTCCACCAGACGCTGGCTGACTTCCACATTGCCGCCGACCACTGCCGGGTCGCGGGCCGGATCGCCTGAGAAACGCGGATTCAAAAGGCTCCCCTCTGGCAAGACCAGTTCCACGGGTTCGAGCAAACCTTCGTTCAGTGGCAGGTCTTCCTGCAAGAGCAGGCGAAGGACGTAAAGTGCGGCGCTGCTGACAATCGCCCGGGTGGCGTTCAGATTGTGCGGATGGGTGGCCGAAGTTCCGGTGAAATCCAGTCTCAGACGGTTGTCTGAAAGCCGGAGGACCTGTACGCAGATTTGGGAACCATCATCCAGAGATTGGGGGGCGATGCCCTCCCGGATCCGGGAGATTCTTTCCTGCAAAACGCTGGCACTGTGCTGGAGGATGGAATCCAGGTGTTCCCGCAATTTATTCGCTTGGGTACCTGCCAGTTCCTCGAATCTCTCCGCCCCATACAAGTTGGCGGCAAGCTGGGCGTGGAGATCTGCCAGATTGTCCGCAAGATTGCGGGTCGGAAACGGCGCATGGGTCAGCAGACCGGCGATTTCCTCAAAACAAGAGTGACCGGCCCTCACCAAAT
>DASWXG010000880.1:0-8003 GCA_036405615.1 Prosthecobacter sp.
ATCGCAAAAGTGGTGTGATACAGGATCACCGTGCTGAGGCAGAAGCCCCAAAGGAACCCGGGCAGACCGCCGATGAGGTAGGTGGCGAGGGCCAGCACCATGGGCGGGATGAAGTGATATTTGTCGATGAAGACCAGCTCAGGGAACTTGGTCAGGTCCTTCACGCGCTTGGCGTCATAGTCGTTGTAGTCAGGGGCCAGAATCCAGCCGACATGAGCCCAGTAGAAACCCTGCTGCTTCACGGAATGGATGTCATCTTCCTGGTCCGAGTGCTGGTGATGATGACGGTGATGGGCAGCCCACCAGAGCGCGCCTTTTTGGGCCGACATGCCGCCCAGCCAGGCCAGCACGAACTGGAACCAGCGGGAGGTTTTGAAGGAACGGTGGGAGAAATAGCGGTGATAGCCGCCGGTGATGCCGAACTTGCGCACCAGGAAAAGAACCACGCACAAGAGCACGGCAGTCACATCAGGCTTCACAAAGAGAGCCGTGATGGCAAGGGCATGAATGCCAAAGAAGAGCACCGCGCCGGCGGTAAGTTGGAAAGGAGGTTTAGTCACAGATTAAAAAAGCAGGCCACTCTATTGACAGTGATTCGCAAAAAAGCAACCACCCGATTGCGACCGGACAATATTGGCACAGCTTTGTAACTGGCTGACTTGTGTTGCAATATGCCCGAAACCGAGGTTGAAGGCTTATTCTACAGGCTCTTCAGTAGCTGCGGCCTTTTTGGCAAAGCGACCTTTTTTAGGGGCCGCAGGTGCCTTGGGTTTTGCCTCGCGAGGCGGGAATTCCCAGCCGAGAAGACGTTTTTCGCCGGGTTTGCAAAGGAGGAAAGCGCTGAAAGGACGGCCTTTCTTGGAGATCATGCCCTCGATCACATCTGTCTTGCCTTCACTGAAAAACTTGATGGCGTTCGCCTCACTGATTTCCTTCTGGCAAAGCACTTTTGGCAGCCGGGCGTTGCAAGCCTTGGCATCCTTGGCGGCGATGTTGCAGATGTAATTCTCCGGGGTGCTGTAGATTTTGCCGTCGCGTTTTTTCAGGGCGCAAACAGGGCAATTCGTAATGGGGGTAGCCGTCGTGAAATCGAACGGAGGCGGTGCATCCGGATCATTTTCGCCACCCGGAAAGACGAAGGCTGTTTTGCCGTCGTCCTTGATTTCCACACCAGCGGTGAAGTCTTTGCCCAGACGGCTGCGGAAACCTTCCATGGGGGCAAGGAAGCGTTTTTCCAGCAGTTCGCGCAGCAGATCCTCGCCGAGTTCTTTGCCGGCAATGACCTTGTAAACCCGGACTTTGCACTCCGGATTTTTGCAGGAGACATAGTCTTCCTTCTGGGTGAACCCATGCTGGCCGCAAACGCCGCATTTGGCCTCGAAGTCCGGAAACACCCGGTCCTTGGCGATTTTCTGGTAAGCCTTGGTCTTCTCCACCACCTGGTTGGTGAGGGTACGGATGTCCCGCATGAAAGCATTGCGGTCCAGCTGGTTGTGTTCCATCTGGCGCAGCTTGTACTCCCACTGGCCGGTGAGTTCCGGGCTGCTCAGGGCTTCAATGCCGATTTGGCCGATCTGCTCAATAAGGGCAAGACCCTTGGTGGTCACGGCGATGTTGCGCTCCACCCGCTCAATGTACTTGTCCGAAATGAGACCTTCAATGATGGCGGCGCGAGTGGCGGGAGTGCCCAGGCCACGTTCGCTCATGGCCTCGGCCAGTTCCTCGTCTTCTACCAGCTTGCCCGCACCTTCCATCGTGGAGAGCAGGGTGGCTTCATTGAAGCGTGCCGGGGGCTTGGTCTGCATTTCGGCAGCTTCCATGTCCACGGTCTGGGCGGTGTCACCATCGCGGGCCAGTACCAGCAGTTTGCCTTTGCTGTCGCCTTCGGCTGCAGCTTCTTCGGCTGCCTTTTTGCCATAGACGGCCAGCCAGCCGGGCTCGACGAGCACCTTGCCTTCGCTTTTGAAAGCGTCCTGGTTCACGCGGGTGATGCGGGTGGTGACCTCAAACTCGGCAGGCGGGAAGAACACGGCGACGAAGCGGCGGGCCACCATGTCGAACAGTTTCTGTTCGGCCTCAGGCAGTTCCTTGGGCGGGATCTGGCCGGTGGGAATGATGGCAAAGTGGTCGCTGACTTTGCTGGTGTCGAAGACACGTTTGGTAGGTCTCACCCAGCCATTGTCCAGGGCCGTGGCGGCGTGTTTGCCTAGATCTTGAGGCAGCGCGCCTGGCTTGCGGGTGTCCTGGCTGGCAAAAGTGCCCAGCGTGCCTTTGACGGTGCCGAGATAGTCCTCTGGCAGGAAGCGGGAATCGGTACGGGGATAGGTCAGGACCTTGAACTTTTCATACAGGGCCTGGGCAATTTGAAGAGTACGGCGGGCGGAGAAACCGAAGCGGTTGCTGGCTTCCCGTTGTAGGCTTGTGAGGTCGTAGAGCAGGGGAGGGGCCTGTTTGGTCGGCTTGGTCACCTGCTCGATTTTGCCGGGCTTGCCCAGGCAGCGTTTGACGATGGCTTCCGCCTTCTCGAGATCCCAGAGGCGTTCGGCCTTTTTGTGCTCGTCGTTTTCGTCCTTCTTGAAGGACTCGTCAAACCAGCGCCCTTCGTAGCGTCCGGCTCCGACTTCGAAGAGACCATGCACTTCATAATAAGTACGCGGGACGAAGGCCTGAATTTCCAGTTCGCGCTTGGCCAGGATGGTCAGCGTGGGGGTCTGCACACGGCCGGCAGGCGTCAGGCGGAATCCCCCGTTGCGGGAGTTCAGGGCTGTCAGGGCCCGGGTGGCGTTGATACCCACCAGCCAGTCGGATTCGCTGCGGCATTTGGCCGCATCAGCCAGCGGACGCATTTCATTGTCGCTGCGCAGTTTCCGGAAGGCTTCGAGGATGGCGCCCTGGGTCATGGACTGCATCCAAAGACGCTGGACGGGCTTTTTCACCCCCGCAGCTTCGACGATGTAACGGAAAATCAACTCCCCTTCGCGGCCGGCGTCGCAAGCATTGATGAGGAGGTCCACATCTTTGCGCTTCATCAGGCGGCTGAGCAGCTTGAATCGGTCCGCGCTGTCCTCGATGGGCTTGAGTTCGAACTCCTGCGGCATGATGGGCAGGTGGGTCCAGCCCCAGCCGATTTTTTTGCCGTTCACCTCAGGCATGCCCAGTTCGATCAAGTGACCGATGGCGCTGGAGATGATGTGGGTGTCATTCTCAAAATAGTCCTTTTCTTTGGTGAAGGCGGTCATCCCCGGCGCTTTGGCCAGAGCGCGGGCGAGATCGGTGGCCACGCTGGGTTTTTCGGCGATGATGAGAGCCTTGGACATGATGGGTGGTCGGGTAACGGAAATGGGGGCAACCAAGGGCACGCGTTCGGTGCCCCTGTCAAACTTTCAGTGGTTATACGTGCCGTCTTTCCTGTCTGACGGCTTTGTCAGGCAGGTGGAAATCAAGGGTTTGTCCCTCAGAGGCCTGTTACTCCGCCTTCTTCTTTTTCTTGCCTTTGCCCTTCTTTGGCTTGGCTTCCCCAGGCGTATTGGCGGTGGGCATGCGCGCGCCCACCTGCCCGCGCCAGGCCTGCATCTGGGCTTGAAGTTCACGGACTTTGTCCGGTTCTGCAGCCGCGAGATTTTTGGTTTCTCCGATGTCCTGTTCCAGGTTGTACAGTTCCAGGTGGTGGTCTTCAAAAAACTCCATCAGCTTCCACGGTCCCTTTTGAATGAGTCCCACCGGGGTGGTCCGCCAGGTGCCCTCCCCTGCGCCGAGATAACCGGGGAAGTGCTGGTAGATCGCCTCGCGCTTGAGTGATGCGGTGCTGTTCTTGAAGACTGGGACCAGGCTTTCCCCGTCCAGCGGATAGTTTTCCGGAGCGGCCGCCCCTGCGATGTCCAGGAAGGTGGGGTAGACGTCCACGTGGATGCTGGGGGTGATGGTTTGCGCTCCCGCCTGGACGACACCTGGCCAGCGGATGACGAAGGGCACCCGGGTGCCGCCTTCATAAAGGCTGCCTTTGCCGCTGCGCAGCGGCGCATTGTCGGTGGTGTCTCCGCCTTTTTTGATGCCTTCACGCACGTAACCGCCGACTCCGCCGTTGTCGCTGGTGAAGATCAGGACGGTATTCTCGGCGATGCCTTGTTTCTCCAGTTCTGCCATGATGCGGCCTACGCTTTCATCCACACTGGCGATCATCGCGGCATACTCCGGATTGTTGTGACCGCCGACACCGGGCTTGTTCTTGAACTTTTCGATCAGTTCTGGCTTGGCCTGGATCGGTGAATGCACGCCGTAGTGCGGAAGATAGAGGAAGAAGGGGCCGTCCTTGTGGCGCTGGATGAAATCCACCGCTTTGTCGGTGAGAAAATCAGCCAGATACTGGCCCTGAGGGTACTCTGTGGGCGGGTCGGTTTTGAAGTCGAAGTGTTTGCCGCTGGATTCAATGGCTTCATCAAAACCACGTTTACCCGGGTGGTAGCCGTCTTTCTGGCCGAGATGCCATTTGCCGAACATGCCTGTGGCGTAGCCCGCTTTTTTCAAAGACTGGGCGATGGTGATTTTTTCAAGGGGCAGAGAAGTGACGTTGTCCACGGGGCGGAGGCTCCGTGTCTGCCAGGCGAAACGGCCAATGTCTCCCACGGTGTAAACGCCGGTGCGCGGGCTGTACTGGCCGCTCATGAGGGCGGCGCGGGTGGGCTGGCAGTTCTGGCAGTGATGGTGGCTGGTCAGCTTCATGCCCTGGCTGGCCAGTTTGTCGATGTTGGGCGTCTCGTAATATTTGCTGCCAAAAGTGGCGACATCGGTGTAGCCGAGATCATCCGCCATGATGAAAACAATGTTAGGGCGGTCGGCAGCCATTGCCGGGAGGGAGAGGGCCAGAAAGAGAATCGCGGAAAACAGGGATCGCATGACCGCGCTGAAACGCGGAGGACCTCCGGCTCTTGCACCGGCTTCGGTCGTGCGCAGGAAAAGTTCTGGAATCCACGTAGAGGAGATCATGCGACGTCTTCAGTTTCTGAGCTGCCTGGTACTGTTTTGGGTGTGGCTTGGCGCGGCCATTTCGTGGGCGGGTGAGTTTCGACTGGCGACTTTCAGTGTGGAGGTAACCCCGCCCGTGGGGCATCCTTGCATGGGGGGCGGCATCGCCCCCGTGCGTGAGGTGGCGGATCCCCTGTATGCGCGAGGCTGGGTGCTGACTGGCGAAGGTGAACCGGTGGTGCTGGTGAGTTTTGACTGGTGTGAGATCCGGGGAACGTCTTTTGACAAATGGCAGAAAGCCCTGGCCGCAGCGGCGGGGACCCAGGCCTCAAAGGTGATCATCCACAGCACGCATGTTCATGACGCGCCCGTCATGGATGAAGATGCGGAGAAACTGCTGAGAGACATGGAAGCGACCGGGGCTTGGAAAAACATTCCCCCGCCTCTGTCCCAGGCCGCCGTGCAAGTGGCGTCGGTTTGCTGGCCTGCTTTCAATGAGGAATGCATCCGCCAAGTGGCTGCAGCCTTGAAGGTGGCCCTGCCCAAGGCCCGGCGCATCACTCATGTGGGAACAGGCATGGCAAAAGTGGAGCGGGTGGCCAGCAACCGCCGCTACGTAAAACCGGGAGGGGCTGTGGTTTTCAACCGCACCAGCAAGTGCACACTGCCGGAGGCACAAGCTGCGGATGCCGGGGTGACTGACCCCTGGCTGCACTCGCTCAGTTTTTGGGACGGAGACGTGCCGGTATGCGCCATGCACAGCTATGCGGTGCATCCCATGAGTGTGTATGGCAGCGGCAAGGTTTCGGCCGATTTCCCCGGGCGTGCGCGTGACCGGATGCAGAAAGCCTGGCCGGGAGTGTTTCAAATCTATGTCAGCGGCTGCGCGGGCAATGTGACAGCGGGGAAATGGAATGCAGGCGGCCCGGACAGCCTGGACATGCTGGCAGGCCGTCTGTTCAGCGCCATGCAGCAATCATGGAGGGAGACGAAAAAACATCCGCTCGAAAGCATGAAGTTTAATCTGGCCCGCATGCCCTTGGGCGCACGCAATACCATTGCCCATACCGAGGCGATCCTGCGCAACAGGCTCGCGACGGCGACAAGTCCCTTCGACCGTTCTGAATCAGCCATGGGACTGGCCTGGTATGAACGGGTGAAGGGCGGACACCAAGTCCAGGTGCCGTGTGTGGATTTTGGTCCGGCCCAGATTTTGCTGCTGCCTGCGGAAGCTTACGTCGAGTTTCAACTCTTTGCCCAGCAGTGCCGCCCGGACAGCTTTGTCTTCACCCTGGGGTATGGTGAATGCGGTCCGGGCTACATCCCGACGGAAAGTGCCTGGCAGGAGAAAGACACCAATCTCCATGGCTGGGCCTGGACACCGCCTGGAAGCGAGGCGGTGATGAAAAAGGCCATTCGCGAAGCTCTGCAGGCTCCTTGAGTGGTTAACGTGCAGCCGGTGGAGGACCGCCTGGAGGAGGCCCTCCAGCACCATCCGGCGGAGGTCCGGGCGGCCCGTCACCCCGGCGTGGACGCCGGCCTCCGGGAGGCGGCCCGCCTGGGCCACGGCCCCGGCGCTGTTCAGGCTCCTCAGGGGTGGTGCCAAGGATAATGTCCCAGGTGCCCACCAGCTCTGCACTGCCCGCTTCCTTGGGCCTGAATTCGCGGATGACAGAGAGGCGTTGCGCTTCGTTGCCCATGCTGCGCAGGATGCCATCGCGGTCATTCTGCGGAACTCCGGCAATGAAAAGCTGGGTGGTCAGCATGCGCTTGTCACCCTGTTTCACGGCGATGTGCCAGTGGATGGTGCGGCCTGTGTAAAGCCCGGGCTTGATGGTGCGGAAGCGATACTCGCCTTTGGTATTGGTGATGATCTTCCCATAGCCCTGGAAGTTTTCGTCACGCTCCTTGCCCCGCTGTACTCCGCCGCTGTGGATGTAGCATCCATTGTTATCCGCCTGCCAGAGCTCGATGGTGGCATCCTGCACCGGTTTGCCATCGGCGTTCAGCAGACGGCCTCCAAATTCAGCCACTGCGCCTAACGCCTGGGCGGCTTTGCCCTGGATCTGCAGGAGATCGTTGTCCTGATCCAATGGAAGGTGATCTGGGTAGTAGGGGCCTTCTGTGGCCCTTGGTGTCAGAGTCAGCGCTTCGGCGTAGATACTGCCGGTGATGATGCCTCCGGTCGTCAGGAGAAGGCTGCGCAGCAGACGGCGGCGGTCTTGGCGGATATGAAAAAGCGGCGGGTTCATGGAGTCTGTTTTTGAAACCCGCCGCGTTGAAAATGGTTCCGCAGAATTCTTTGCCGGGGTCAGGGTTGGGTCACTTGCATCCCTCCGCTGAGGATGGGAGTTGCGGTTGCTTTCTCTCCGGCTCCAGGAAGTTGCGCCAGCAGGAAGTAACCCTGGGCCTTGATTTCACCGGAAGCATCCGGGATGATCATGCCGAGGAAGCTGACTTTGCGTTTCATAGACGAACCGTCTTCGGCAAGGGTGAAGCTGCCGCTGACCTGCCCGGTGGCTTTGTTGATCGCAAGGCTGGCGCGGGCCTCGTTGGCCGGAGTGCCTGCGGTGGGCATCTGGATGATGAACTTGTCGGTATAACCAAAATTCGCAACGTCGGGTTCTGTGTCTGAAAGACCCAGGCCGCCGTCCGTGAAGCTCAAGGAGGCGGTTCCGGCAGCCGGCAGCCCGAGAACAAGACCGCTTCCTGCCTTCGAAGAAAGAAAGCCTCCGGAAACTGTGATGCCGGTGAGGCTGAAGCCCTCGGCATAGCTGCGGGTGCTGTCGGCCGGTTTCGTCCACGACCAGTTGCCGGTCAGTGTGTTCGATGCGGGGATGAAGCCTTCGGTCAGCTCTGCCTTGAACAGGCCGGTGATGGAACCTTTGTTTTTGTAGAGCGGCTGGCAGGCACCCATCTGACCTTGTGGCCCCAGGCCGCCGGAACTGGTGAAGCTCTCGCCGGTAGCCGTGCGCCCCGCGACGGATGCAATGCCTGCGGTGCTGACCTTGGTGGAGAAGAAGCCGGTCCCGAGAGGTGCG
>DASWXG010000881.1:0-2915 GCA_036405615.1 Prosthecobacter sp.
CCAAGGCAGCGTTGCGTTTTTACAAGCTCTACTCGGCTCAAAACCTGGTGTGGAGCGCCGGGGCCGCCCCTTACCGGCCTGAGGATGACATGCCGGCCGGTTGGTCTGACAACCCGGCCCTGTTCACAGACTTGAACCGCCCCATAACGTCCCTCAACGGACAGCTGCGTTACCCTGTGATGCAGCCACCACCTAACAACGCCCCTAACAATGGCGGAGCGACACCCCCTGTGGGTCTGAAGCTGGGCACGCCTCCGGCCGCATCAAACGGGAGTGGATCCGCTGCCGCGATCAACCCCGCGCCGATGCCAGTACGGTGGCTCTATGTGCTGCGCGACGGGCGCCTGACTTCCCCGACACAATCCACCCCGGCGGATGCCTCGGGTGAAAATGCCAAGGTGCAATGGGAACCCGGTGCCCCGGATGCCCCCACCGCCAACAACCCCATTGTGGGCCGCGTGGCGTTCTGGACGGACGATGAAAGCAGCAAAGTGAACATCAACACCGCTGCGGGCGACCACTGGGCTTCGGCCTCGTCTTTGGAAGCCGGTTCCTACTGGGACCTGCCACGCGTGACCAGCCAGTTTGACCGCCAGGCCCTGGCGAACTTCCAGCCCAGCCAGCGCGAATACCAGCGTTATCCGGGCCACCCGGCCAGCACCTACCTGGCCGCAGCTTTCCCAGGACTGACCCGTGGGGACATTGCCAAGATCACCACCCGCATCCAGGGCGGCGGTTCCCTGGGCGGCACTACTCTGGCCACAGAGCCCGTGACACTGGACGCCGACCGTCTCTATGCCTTTGAAGACGAGCTGATCTTTGACAACGCCCGTGGTGCATCGGTCATCACGCCGGACCAGCTGGAGCAGTCACGTTTCCTCATCACCTCGCACAGCCGCTCGCCTGAAGTGAACCTGATGAACCAGCCCCGCATTGCCATCTGGCCGGTCAGCCAGATCAACACTTCAGAATATCGCAGCCCCTTCGACAGGCTCATTGCCTTCTGCTCGCGCATCGGCGGCAAGAACTACCTCTTTGACCGCATCAATGCGGACAGCGCCACGGCCGACTTCGCAGGCCGCAATGCAGAACTGTACACGTATCTGCAAAACGTCACTGCCGCGCCCATCCCCGGTTTCGGAGGCAACTTCTCCGCAAAGTACGGCGCTGATCGCGACCAGATCCTGACCGAGATTTTCGACTACATCCGCAGCACGAACCTGTTTGATGACACCATCGAGCCGCAGCCGATGACCTACCCCACCAAGGGCAAGCAGTTCACCGACAGCCGCAGCAGCCGCACCGGGGCCAACCCAGGCCACGGTCAGGTGACACCCATCAAGATTGGCACCACACAGGGCTTTGGCCGTTTCATGACCCTTTCGGAAGTGGGCATGCACTTCATCGCTACCTCGGACTTCACGGTGCCGGACAGCAACGTGGTGCCCAAGGATAACGAGGGCAATCCCAACCCGAAACCCACTAACCGCACCCTGGGTGCTGGCAACAGCGCAGTGAAGCTGAAAACCGGTGAGCGCCGCATCGAGGCCATGTTCCTCATGGAGGCCTTTTCTCCCATGCAGGGCTGGGGCCCTCTGCGCCCGGACATGCAGATCCGCATCAAGGGGCTGAACGCCCTGACCATCAACGGCCAGTCGCTGGGCTTCCCGGCAGAGGGCGTTCTCCGCATCGAGTCCAACGGCGGTTACCACAGCCGTATGTGGGGTGGCAATGCCGGCACACGTTTCATGCTGAACGGCCGCCGCCTGCCCGCCCGTGGAGTGATGCCCGCAGACAGCGGCCACAGTGCTAACAACTCGTACCCGTTTGTCAGCGCTCCCATCACGGTGAACGTGGCGAACTCCTCGAATATGAGCTTCAACGGTGGCGAGATCACCATTGAAATCTTCTCTGACTCTAACCCCACCGGCGGTCAGTTTGACAACTTGGCCAACCAGACTCCGGTGCAGACCCTGAAGATCAATCTGGCCCCCGGCACATTCCCTGTGCCCAAGCTTGCCATGGCCGGCACCATCTACCCGCCTTCCACCACGGATACGCAGTCTGTGGAGACGAAACGTGAGTTCTGGTGGACCTTTTCCCGCGACGGCGCGCTGGCCGGTTTCCAGAGCTTTGTCGGCACGGCCAATGTACCTGCCGCTGCGGCTGGCCGCATTCACCGCACGGCCGCTGACCCAGGTTCGCGCACTGCTCCACGCTCGGGCAACCCAATCCACTATGTCAATGCCAGCACCCTCAGCGATGTGGTGCGCACGATGGTCGTCAGCCATGGCGACTACCGCATCATTGCAGGCCAGGCGAATCCCTCGCCTGATCTCTGGATCAAACACCGCTACTACGACACGCTGAACCAGTACAACGCCCACTCTCTGCAGGAGGCCACAGGCAGCAACTACATGGCCGGTGCAGATGACCAGGCTGGCGCTTTTGTGGCCGCAGCCAAATACAATGGCAACAAGCGCCCGGACATCCCCGTGGCCGCCATTCCCCTGGCTGAAGCCACCGGTGACTGGGACACCGGCAGCGCAGCCGTGCAGGACGGTGCCTACATCAACAAACCGGATGAGGGCAACAACTACCGTGAAAACGGTGGCACGCCATACTTCGACGCCAACCAGGCCCATGAAACCACCGGTCCGACCTTTTTCTCACCCAACCGTCAGATGCCTTCGGCTGTGATGTTCGGCTCTCTGCCCAACCAGCTGAAAGCAGGCAAACCATGGTCCACCCTGCTCTTCCGTCCGGACACCACTGGCGGAACGCACATCGGCGGCCAGACACCGCCGGACCACTTGCTGCTGGACCTGTTCTGGATGCCAGTCGTGGAACCCTATGCCATCAGCGAGCCGGTTTCCACCGCAGGCAAGATCAATATGAACCATCAGATTGTCCCC
>DASWXG010000882.1:0-5150 GCA_036405615.1 Prosthecobacter sp.
CGAGGTTGCTCCGCCGTCCGGATCAATGACATAATTTTCGAGACTGCCTCTAAAAGAAAAACCCTCCTGAGCTGCTAGCCCAGGAGGGTTGGATGATTCAACCGAAACGTACTCTTACAGACCGGCCGGGACCAGAGCCTGGCTAGACGTGCCGTCGGTGAAGTTGATCAGCACCACGATGTTGCCGGCACCGTCGATCACCAGCTGTTCCCAGCGGCGGTCAGTGGTGCTGGTGGTGTCAGAGCCCGGGAAGTCGATGCCATACACCGTCTTGGAGCCATGCAGGGAAGTCGCCACCGGGTCACCAGTGCGCAGCACCAGTTCCAGGGCACCGCCGTTCGGCTGCTGGCGCCACAGGCCCTTGTCATTCACACCCGCCGTGATGCCAGGACCGGTGACCTTGCCAAAGAAGATCATCTGCTGCTGGCCGCCAATCATTGGGATTTCAAAGCTGGAGAACGTGCCTCCGGTGATACCCGGGGCGGCATCACCCACCTTGGCCACCATGCGAAGCGTGCCGGAGGCATCGGTAAACAGAGCGTGGACGTCGGTCGGAGCCTTGCTGACACCGTCGCCATCCACGTCCAGCCAGGTCTTCCAGGCTCCACGGTTCAGGTTGGTCAGCCAGCCAGTCCAGGTGTTACCCACCAGGGAGCCCGCAGGCATACCGGGGATGCCGCTGTCACCGCTGCGCAGCACGCAAACCAGGCTGGAAGGATCAGCCGCGTTGCCGCGCCAGATGCCGTCGCCCTTCTTGCCACCGGTGTTGTCACCGTTCTTGTTCAGAAGGCCGCGGAAGCTGATGACGCTGTTGGAACCCATGGTCGGACGCTGGATCTTGGAGAAGGTCGCGCCTCCGGTGCCTGTGGCCGTATCGCCAGTAAAGACCACTTTGCTAGGCGCACCCACACGGTTGACCGGGTGGTACCAGATGCCTTCCTTGTTCGTCTTCGTGACCGCAGCGAACACGACGTTGCCAGTGGCATCCATACGGGCAGGATCAGAGAAGCTGCCCATCAGGTTGCCGAACACTTCAGCTCCGGCCCCCGGTGCAGAGAAGGTTTCGCGGGCGATCACCTGCACACCTACGGTGCCCAGGGTGCGATCCACACTGGTGCGCAAGATGGCGGTGTTGGTGCTCGCCCCCTTGAAGGTCACCGAGAATGCAGCCTCACCCTTGTCGGCTGCGGTCTTCGCCGTGGCATAGACGCCCAGGCAGAATTTGTCCAGGAACACACCGCCCAGGCCAGCCACAGGATCTCCTTCACGGACCAGCAGACGGAAGGTGGAACCGCCAATTTCACTCCAGACACCGACGTCATTCGCGGAGGTGACACCACCGATGCCGATGCGGAGAGAAGCCAGAAGAGTGACTTCACCGGAGTCGTTGATGCCAGGGACGATCGGCAGGTAGTCGAAGGTGGTGCCGGGCAGATCCGGCACGGTGCGGCCTGTGCGAGCCAGCATGTTCACATCACCCGCCGGGCTCACTTTCCAGACGCCCTGGGAATCATTGGCCGTGATCGGAGGCACACCGGAACCCACAATCATGGAGCTTGGGAACACCACGGTGCCGTCTTCGCCATAGTAACCACCGCGGCGCAGTTCATCGAAGAGACCGATGTTGGTGCTGCCGTCATAGTCTTTGACGGGGTTGTCCGTCACAATGTCCTTGTTGGAGTTCTTGCCGACCGGAATGACGGTGATACGGGCCTTCGCCTGCAGCGAGACGGTGAACGGATTTTCATTCGGATCATTGCTGGCGATCTGAAGTGTGGCCGTGCGGTCACCGCCCTGGAAGCCACCCGGCGTGAAGCTGACCTGGAAGGTCGTGAAGGTGCCCTGGGCCAGCGTGGTGCTGCCAAGCGACGTGACCGTGAAATCACCGGGATTGGTCCCCGCCTTGGTGATCACCAGGTTTTCCAGGTTGGCTTCCCCGGTGTTGCGGATGGTGAAGGTCAGCGGAGCGCTGGACTGGCCCGCGATGACTACATCTGGGAAGGTCACCACCGAGGATCCGGAAGTCAGACCCGTGTTCACAGGATACTCCACGGCAATGTCCGGAGGCAGCAGGTCCACATTGAAGGAACCGGCGATGTTGTTGTTCTCGTTGGACTCAACAATGGCCTGGTTGGCGTCCACGTAGACCCAAGCCGTGGTGGCTCCGCCCAGGTTCACATTAGTGAGATTGAAGTTCATGGTCACACCGGACGGGATGTTGACCAGATAAGGTGCGCCCACCGGACCGCCACCAGCAAAGGGATTGCCGTTGTAAACACGCACGACGACATTGTTGAAGGCCTGGCCTGAGCCCGGGTCATTGGTGATCTGCACTGCGAAATCAGCCGAGGTGCGGGGCACGATGTTGGAAACCGTCACGGTGCCGATGATCAGGTCTGCATCCGCAGCCTGGATGTCCACCACAGCGGTGTTGTTGCTGGTCTTGCCATTGGCCGTCACTCGCAGGCCGATGCTGCCCACATACGGGGTGGCGTAGGTCACCACGATGACGGGGCCCGTATCATCGCCATAGACACCGTCACCGTTCAAGTCCCAGCTGTAGCTGGTGATCGCGTCACCATCCGGGTCATAGGAGCTGGAACCGTCCAGCGTGATGGGCTGGCCGACCTTGCCTGCATAGCCGCCGAATCCGCCCACGGGGGTGGCCACGGCCACCGGTGCAACGTCCGTGGAAACCACGGTTACGGTAGTGGTGACGGTACGGATCAGCGCCGGATCATTGTTGTCCTTCACGCGCAGCGTAACGGTATAGGTGCCTGTGGCAGGGTAACCAGGGTTGGTGACATTGGCACCGGTGGCATTCGGATTGTTCCAGTCCAGGCCGTCAGAAGCATCCCAATCCCACAGATATTCCACGATCGCGCGATCAGGATCGAGGTGATAGGAGCCGGACGCACTCATGGCGAAGGAGCGGAATCCGGGCTTGTTGCTCTGTTCGCCGATTTCCGAGATGATTGGCACAGGTGGAGCCTGCGTGACCGCAGCAGAGAGGATCAGCACACCATGGGCTGTGCTGAGATCATTATAGCTGGCGTCGGAAGGCCAGTCGCGGGATACCCACCGACCGTCAGACTGCTGGCCAAACATGTCATTCGCGGTGCGGAAGCTGGGCGAAAGCGCGGCAGGCAGTTCGCTGGCATCACCCAGCAGCCAGGAGTACATTTCCTTTTTCCAGTCGCGGGATACGCCACTGACATTCATGTGGGTGATCCCCTGGAGAGTCAGGCCTTTCTTGATACCATACATGGCATACCAGTTTCCTGCCCAGCCAGCACCGACGCCGCCGCTTCCGTTGCGGTCCGCATTCCAGTAAGTGTTCAGGTATCCGTAAGCGTTATCCACCTCCGTGGTGCCCTGGAAACGTCCGGCAAAGGCCATGGCGGTCAGAAGGCCGCCAGTTTTGGCCGTATTTACCCAGTCGTCTCTGGTTTGGTAACCCACACCGCCATTGGCATTCTGCATATGCTGGAAGCCATAAACCACATTGTTAACATACCATGTGGGAGGATCAATCTTCAGGCGGTCCTGAGCTGCTTTGTAGCAAAGCACAGGCCACTGCTGGGAAGAACCGTCATAACGGCTATCCGTAGCGGCAGTCACAGTATAGCCATATCCCCCCCGGAGAGTGCCATCTCCCATACACCACTTGAAGGTATCCAGGAGGTCCACCACGACATCGTAGTAGCTCATGTTCATGAAGGGACCGCTGGGGATAATTTTCGCCTGGGCGGCCGCTGCGTTCCGGTGAGCAAAGATCACCGCCATACCGGCGAATGAGTTCACATAGGTGCCGTGCCCACCGTTCCAGAGGTACACACCCTTGCCATCATTGTCCAAGTCCACATCGCGCACGGCCACGCCGTCCGAATGGTCCGCAATGTTCTGCAGTCCGCCGTAGTTCGTACCTGCCCCAACACTGAGGATAAAATTAAGACCTTTCTGAACGACATCGGTGTAGACCCACTCCACCGGATCATTGCCTGGAAGGTGGCCCTGCTCTTCAAACGCCAGCACCGAAGCCCCCGTGGTTCCGAAGCCATAGTCAGTGTTCGACTGGTACCAGAACATGCGGTCGCTGTTCAAAGTCTGGACGTTGCGATAGAGGTAGATCAGGCCTTTTTCGATCGCCATGTTCACACGGTCGTTGAGGTCCACCGTAGGGAGGACGCGAACCACGGACGAGCGGGAGGAACTGGCGCCGGTGGAGTCCGTCACAGTCAGAGTGACCGTTTTGGAACCGGAAGTCGTGAAAGTGTGGCTGTTGGAGATGAAGCGGACATCGGTCACGCTGCCGGAATTGTTGGCTGTGCCGTCACCATAGCTCATCACGTAAGTGTAGGGAGCCGTACCTCCTTGCACACGGCCCCAAATCGTCAGCGCGGTATTGATCTGCGTTGTGCCATACGTCGGGTTTTGGTTGTAGCTGGGCATCATGGACACCTTCAGCAGGGTGTGCCCGGGGGTGGTCGTGGTGCCAACACTGTTCGTCGCCACCACGCGCCAGTAGTAGGTGCTGGCAGCAACCAGGCCGGAAATGGGTGCCGTGACCTCCACACCTGCGGTGCCGCTGCCAATGTTCTGGGCAGCGGTGGTAACCACGCTGGAGGCAAAGGTGGAACTGGTGGAATACTCAAACACCACCGAGGTCGCGGCACCGCCCGGATTCACGGTCGCCTTCAAAACAGCGGCGGTGGAGCTGGTGGAGATAGCGGAGCGGTTGGTGACCGCCGGCTGGCCAAGGGAGTGGGCTGTCAGCGGCACGCTGAAAGGATTTTCATCCGGGTCGTTCGAGGCGATCACCAGGGAAGCTGAGGCATGGACAGCAGCCGCCGAGTTGAAACGCACCTGAAAGGTGGCCTTTGCGCCGGGAGCCAAGGTGGCCGGAGGAGGATTCACGACCGTGAACAGGGAGGCGTTGGTGCCGGCAAACGAGGCGGCGATGCCGGTGAGGTTGACCACACCTTCATTTTTGATCGTGAACGAGCGGTCAATATTCTGTCCGAGAGTCGCATTGCCGAAGCCGACACTTACCAGCTGCTCATCCGTCAGGGCTGGATCGGTATCCAGAGCACCGTCGAAGAGGCCCACGTCAGCCACCTGCAGCCCACTGCCAACCGGCTGGCCACCGT
>DASWXG010000883.1:0-2267 GCA_036405615.1 Prosthecobacter sp.
ACCTGATCGCTTCTGGCGACATGGTTCCCACCATCGCCATCTTCATCAATCCGGGGCATGCGATCACAGCACCCAAACCGGCCAGCGCCTGGAAGAACAACAACCGGAGCAAGGAGTACAACACGCTTGGCAACGCCTATGCCAGGTTCCTCCTGGAGGAGATCATCCCGCAGGTGTCGAAGGACTACCGCCTCACGGACAATCCCGAAGGCTGGGCCATCGCAGGAGCCAGCAGCGGTGCCATCTGCGCCTTCACCGTGGCCTGGGAGCATCCGGATAAGTTTCGCAAGGTCTTTTCCACCATCGGCAGCTATGTAGACCTCGCCGGTGGCCATGTCTATCCCTCGCTCATCCGCATCACGGAGCGCAAACCCCTGCGCGTCTATCTGCAGGACGGAGCCAATGACCTGGACAACCCTTTCGGCAACTGGCCCATCGCCAACCAGCAGATGGACAAGGCACTGACCTACATGGGTTATGACCACCATTTCGAATTTGGCGACGGCCAGCACAACAGCAAACACGGAGCATCCCTCTTCCCGGAAGCCATGAAATGGCTGTGGCGGAAGTGATCAGTCGTGCCGCGGGTCTTCTGTCGAGGCACCTCCGCCCACCACTTCGTCGTCATCGAGATCGTAGCCCGCCGCTTCCTCATCCGCACGGTGGACTTTCTTCTGCGCCATGGCCACAGAGATCCAGCGAAACTCCTCGCTGTTATCCAGCAGCACCTTCATCACCATTGTCAAAGGCACGGCCAGGAACATGCCCAGCGGCCCCCAGAGCCAGCCCCAGAAAATCACCGAAAGCACGACCACAAGGGCGGAAATGCCAAAGCGGTTTCCCAGCAGCGTGGGTTGCACAAAGTTATCCAGGGCAAAGTTGATCCCACCATAACCCACGGCCACCCCAATGGCGGCACCGCCACCGTGCTGGACCAGCGCCTCAATGATGGCCGGGATGCTGGCCGCCGTGCTGCCCACGGCCGGGATGAAGTTGAAGATAAAAGCCAGGATGGCCCACAGCAGCGGATATTGCAGATCAAACAGCCAGCACCAGAAACCGGCCAGCAAACCGGTGAGCGCGCTGATGAGGGTTTTGATGCCCAGATACTTCTGAATGTCACCCGCGCTGCGCAGCAGGCCGCTAAAGTCAGGCCCGCCCGCCTGGCGCACGGCCACCAGCCGGCGTTTGGTGCCCGTGGCTTCCATCAGCACAAACATCATCAGGATCAAAATCATGACCAGCCCGGCAAAGATCGTCGCCAGCGTGCCAAAGGTGCTGCCCAGCATGGCCCCCACGCGCGACATGACATCCTGCTGCGTGACATAACCAATGATGTTGTTCCAGTCGAAGAAGCTCGCCATCATTTCCTTGGCCCCTTCAATGCCGTTTTCATCCAGCCAGATGCCCAGGTCCGTCAGAGTGCGCTGGAGCCCCCGCAAATAACGTGGCAAATCTCCGTAAAAGCTGATGAGCAGGCTGACTGCGAGGCTGAGCAGTCCCGCCAGAACGCTCAAATTGACAAGCAGTGTCAGGGCCAGGGCCAGCGGTCCAGGAACGCGGTGTTTTGTCAGCCAGCGAAGGAGAGGGAAACTCAGCACCGCCAGAAAGAAAGCGTAGACCATCGGCACCAGCACGCCTGCGGCCGTCTTCATGCCCGCCAGCACTATCACCAAGCAGGCCAGCGTCATGATGATTTGCGAGCTCTTGCGCCCCCAATCCACAGTCTTGTCCGGCACGGGCAGAATGGTCATGCGGCACCAATCCCCGACAGCGGGATTTTTCACAAGAAGAAACCCCCGTTTGTCCCCCGCTGCCGCGACAAAAAGATTCCGGCCGGAAACAGGCGGCAAGAAAGTTCATTTTCCCGCAATATCCCAGTTGCAAAACCAGGCCATCAAGGCAAGTATCGCCTTCCCCAGCCGGGCTCCTCAAACAAGCCCCGCAAAAAGGTCGGGCCGTAGTTCAGCCTGGTAGAACGCTTGCATGGGGTGCAAGAGGTCGTGAGTTCGAATCTCGCCGGCCCGACCACTAACAACAAAGTTGTTGGTTTATCCTGTCCCCACCGGACTTTTGCAGCGTCGGCCTCCAGCTTATCCCATCAGGGCCACGGCGATGGAATCCACCAGGGGCTTGCCCTGCCGGGTGAGGATGATTCGGCCTTCAGCCACAGACAGCAGGCCTTCCTCCTCGAGAGTGCGCAGCATCCTTTGCTGGTCCGGTTGCACAAGTTCGCTCGGCAGTCCTTTTGCAGTGCGCAGCTCCAG
>DASWXG010000884.1:0-10410 GCA_036405615.1 Prosthecobacter sp.
AGGATCTCCGGCGGACGCTTCTTCAAGAAACCGCGTGTGTAAACCGGCTCCACAAACGGTGCGCGGAAGACATACGAGGTCTCAAGATCCGACGCCTTGAGATCCGGAAACAGACGTTGCAGGGCAGCAAACCAGGCTGTCTCCACCTCCGCATCTGGCTGTGAAAAACGCGGGTCTGTGCGGTGAACATACTTGGTGAGGTACACCACGTGCCTTCCCTGCCCGCGATCTGCCTCATCCGTCAGCGTGGAAGTTTCCACCACACCGTCAAAGGGATAGTCAGGCTCCGGTGTGGCTAACCAATAATGCTTGGTCAGAGGCCTGCGCAGAAACAGCACCTGGTTGATCACGCCCTGGAAATCAATGTCCCAGTCCGGCACCGCCGCCTGCTGGCGGAAAGCCTCGCTGGCCAGCCCGGAGAGGGACGGCCATGGCAGGGTGATGACCAGATGCTCTGGCCTCAGTTCCCCGGCAGTCGTGCGCACAATGGCACCGCCTTCGGCATCCACATCCAGAGCTTCGGTGCGTTCATTCAGGCGCAACGTCACGCCGAGGTCTTGCAGGCGCCTGGCGAAGGTGTCGGTGATGCGTTTGTAACCGCCGCGAATGTAGCCCTTCACCTCCCCCTTGCTCTCGCCCTTTTCGCGGTTGAACCGCGTCCAGAACCAGAGCGCAGGCACGTCGTGGTAGCGGTCGCCAAACTTGGCCTCCAGCATCGGCTGCCAGAAGGTGGTGAAAGCCCGCCTGCCGGACAGCCCTTGCAGCCACTGGGCGGTGGTCATGTCATCCAGCCCCTTGTCGGAACAGACACGTCCCCACGCCCCGGTGATGCCCACGCGGATGCGGTCCACAAACGGCAGCGGTGAAAAACGCAGGAGATCCACTGGCGTGTTCAGCGGATGGATCCGCCCGCCTCGTGCATAGGCAAAGGAACTGGGCTTCCAGTAAATGTCCTGGGTCAGGTCCAGAGAGTCCAGCAGCGCCAGCAGCGGCCCGTCGCTGGGCAGCATGCAGTGATAAAACTTTTCAAACGTCCGGCCGTCATGCTGGAAGAAAGTCCCCAGGCCGCCCAGCTGGTCCGAAGCCTCCAGCAGGGTCACCTTGCGCCCGCTTTCCGCCAGACGCAGCGCACAGGCCAGACCGCTGATGCCGGCCCCTAAAACAAGGATGGAAGGAGAGGAATCAGCCTGCACAGAAGAAGACATGCGAAAGAGGTGGGGAAAGAACGGAAGGGCTCAGGCCTTTGCCTGGCCCGAAGCAAGAACGGCGGAAGACCCGGCATCCGGCTTCTTGGAGCGGTAACGGTTCACCACCGCCAGATAGCGCTTCAGCGTGCGCCAGATGCGCAGCTTGCTCACCCCCGCCTTCAAGTCATAACGCAGCGTGTAGGGAATCTCACAGGCCGAAGCCCCGATGGCCCGCAGCTTCAGCAGCACCTCCAGCATGCACACAAAACCGCTTTCCTCCACCAGCTTGTCTTCCCCGTAAACTTGGGCCATGCGCTGCAAAAGGGCGCTGTCATAGCAGCGGAAGCCCGTGGAGTAATCCCGCACGTTCTTGAACGGCACGATGGTCTTCATCAGCAAAAAGCAGCCCAGGCTCAACCCTTTGCGGAATGCGGAAAGCCCCACGATCTCGCTGCCCGGCTGGTAGCGCGAGGCGATCACCAGCTGCACGTCCTGGCTTTCAAGCTGCTTCACCATCTCCATCACATAGATGGGGTCATGCGTGTTGTCAGAGTCCATCACCACCACCGCGTCCGCCACCTTCATGGCCGCCGTCAGGCCGGTCTGGATGCCCATGCCCAATCCCTTGTTCACGCCATGGCGGATCAGTGTCAGCGGCATGGAGGCCGCAGCCTCCTCGGCAATCGCCGCCGTGCGGTCCTTGGAGCCGTCATCCACCACGATCACCTGGTAGCGAAAGGCCTGGCCGGTCAGCGTTTCCCGGATCCTGGCAAGCAGCGCCGGGAGATCCTTCTCCTCGTTGAAGGCCGGCAAAACGACGGCCACGGATTCAATGCGTTTCATGAGCGTGGGAGGGTTCGGTGTTGAGGGAGTGAAAATCCGGGCGGGCAGCCCCTTGCGGAGCCATCAGACGGCTGGCGACCTGCCCCATAGTGGCGGTGCCCCAATGACGCTGCAGGGAACTCAGCGTGTAGCGTACCAGCTCGATCTTCTTTTCGGCCGGCACACGCATGGCCGGGAAGAAAGACATGGCAGGCACATCCTGCGCATCCAGAAAGTCCGTGGGGTGCAGCAGCAGAGACGGCGGCACCCCGCGCAGGCGGCACATGGCCACGGCAAAGTTCCAGTACGCTCGCGCCAGCGGCATGGAGTACTGGGCCAGGAACAGCAGGTAGCTCAGGTGAATGGGCGTGCGCAGCAGCGGCACCGTCGTCACCGGCATCTCCAAAAGCCCCGGCTGGATCTGGTAAGGCAGCAGGGATGAAAACGCGCTGGAGAAACTGCCGTACAGCCCTTTGCGTTTGGCCTTCTCCTCTGGCGGAAGTTTGGAGGTAAAGAAAAAATACGCCCTCGCCACCGGGCCCATCACCGTCGGGAAAAGGCTGGCATCGTAGGCATAACCACGGCTCACCAGCAGATCCCGCACCTGGGGCGAGGTGCTGAAACCCGGACCGCGAAAACCGGCAGGCCGCTGCCCGGTGGCCTCCTCAATCGCCGCCTCGGCCTGGGAAAAATCCGACTCCAGTTCTGCTGCGCTGTACAAATGCAGCCACGGTTCGTGCATGTGACTGTGGTTGGCCACCTCATGCCCTGCGGCCACGATGCTGCGCAGAGCGGCGTGGTTCTTTTTAAGAGACGCATCCTTGCCCACCACGAAGACCGTGATGCGCACACCGGCCCGTTTCATCGTGTCCAGGATGCGCGGAGTCACGAGGTCCAGATAGCTGGGGAAATCCTGCCAGCCGTCCAGCCCCTGGGTCTTCATGTAGGCCCATTGGTTGTCGAGATCGAGAGAAACGCTGGCGGGTATCGGATTCAAAAGCAGGAAGGGACGAAAATGAAAACTGCGGACAGGAGAACAAACTTTCGGTTAGTCTGCCAGCAGGCGTGAGATGATGCGTGCGGAGGCCTGGCCGTCGCCGAACACCTTTTCAGCCTGCGCCGCATGGGCAAACCAGGCCGTGTCGGCCACCGCCTCATTGAGCAGGCTTTCAAGGTCGTCCGCTCGCGAGCCCACCAGACGGGCCACACCGGCATCCACGCCCTCAGGCCGCTCCGTGTTTTCCCGCAGCACCAGGATCGGCTTGCCGAGAGAGGCCGCCTCTTCCTGGATGCCGCCGGAATCGCTGACGATCAGCCAGGCATCCGACAGCAGGTGGACAAAGTCCGCATACCCCATGGGGGTGGTGATGATGATCTGGTCGCAACCGCCCAGTTCCTGCGCGGCCGCCTCCTTCACCGCCGGGTTGGGATGCACAGGAAACACCACGCACAGTTCGGGGTGCGCTTCCGCAAAACGGCGCAGCAGGCGCAAATGCGTCCGCATGGTGTCGCCAAAGTTTTCCCGGCGATGCGTCGTCAGCAGCACCACCTTGCGCCCTGCGATCTGGGAGCGCAACGCCTCCACAGCTTCACCGGGCCGGGCGTTGGCCAGGGTGTGGTGCAGTGCATCCACCACCGTATTTCCGGTGACCAAAATCTGCGAATCCGCCACCCCTTCCGCCAGCAGAGCCTCGCGGTTCCTGCCCGTGGCAGCAAAGTGCAGCGTGGCAATCTGGGACACCAGCCGCCGGTTCATTTCCTCCGGAAAAGGACTCAGAGGATTGCCGGACCGCAGCCCTGCCTCGATGTGCCCCACGGGAATCTTGCGGTGAAAGGCCGCCTGGGCACCGCCCAGGGCCGTGGCCGTATCCCCTTGTACAAGGACGTAGTCAGGCTGAACTTCCTCCAAGACAGGGTCCAGGCGGTCCACCACACGGGAAAGCAGGCGGTTCAGCGACTGCCCGGCCACCATGGCCTGCAGGTCATGCGCCGGATGCGTGTCAAACAGGTCAAACAGCGGCGTCAGGAGATCTGCATGCTGGCCGCTGTTGACGAGGATAGCTTCTGCACCTTGACGGCGGGCCTCCAGGATCAACGGCGCGACTTTGATCATCTCAGGCCGGGTGCCGAGGACAAAGAGAAGGCGCTTGCTAGGGGAGGATCCGCTCATTCTGGAAATTTTAACATTTGTGACCATTTAAGCAATAATTTCTATAATGAAGCATGGATTTTTCTCATCCACCGTCATCCGCGCATCGTTGGCAGACTCTCACCATCCTGCAAGCGGATCAGCCTTGCTTTATCCTCCGGTCTGCCCTTCGATGACGGTCCAAATTTTTCACCCCTCTCACACATCCTCATGGGCGCACAATGGAAACAGAAATGGCGGGAACTGGCCGCCGACCAAAAAGGCAAGATCGTCGGCAAGCTGACACGTGAAATCCAGGTCGCCGCACGCCTGGGCGGTCCGGACCCGGATCTGAACGCCCGCCTCCACGCCGGCATCGTGGCAGCCCGCAAGCAGAGCGTCACCCGCGACTCCATCGAGCGCGCCATTGCCAAAGGCGCAGGCATCGGCGGCGAGCCGGTGAACTACCAGACCGTCATTTTCGAAGGTTTCTCCCCCCACCGCGTGCCGGTGATGGTGGAGTGCCTGACGGATAACAACAACCGCACCTCCTCCGAAGTGCGGGTGCTGTTCAAAGCTGGCAGCATGGGCACCCCCGGCTCCGTCGCCTGGATGTTCGAGCATTGCGGCCTCATCGAAGGCCAGCACAGCGACAAAAACATCGACATCGAAGTCGCCGCCCTGGAAGCCGAGGCGGACAACGTCGAACCTCTGGACCTGGATGAAGAAGAAGCTGCCGGGCACATCGGCGCGCGTTTCTTCTGCCCCACCACCTCCCTGGACACCGTCACCAAGGCACTGAAAGCAGCCGGCTGGCAGATCACCACCTCCGAGCTTCACTACCACCCCAAGGACTATCCGGAACTCAGCGAAGAGCAGCGTGAAGACGTCACCAAGTTTCTGCAGGGCCTGGACGGCCATGCGGATGTCCACCGCGTCTACGCTGCGCTGAAGTAAGGCCAGCCGCCAGGGTCGCAGAGGCAATTCCCTGCGGCCGCCAACCAACCCAAAGGCACGATGCACGCGCCCGGCAGTGTTATGCTGTTGCCAGCGTGCAATCGCAGCCTAGTCTCCGCAAAACAATGGTGGTGAGAATTTTTGACCGTTATCTGGGCAAGCAGGTGCTTTCAGCCACGCTCATGGGCGTGCTGCTGCTCAGTGGCGTGATGGTGCTGGGCAATGTCTACAAGAAGCTCGATGAACTGCTGGGCGACACGCAGCTGCCTCTGGGTTTCATCCTGGAGTTTGTCGCCCTCATCATCCCCTTCTCCCTCATCTTCACCATCCCGTGGGCCTTTCTGACGGCCATCCTCCTGGTGTTTGGCAGGCTTTCCGCAGATAACGAGCTGGTATCCCTGCGCATGACCGGATGGTCCATGACGCGCATCTGCGCCGCCGTCTTTGCCCTGGCGTTTGCCCTTTCCAGCGTCTGCTACTGGGTGAACGTCTCCGTCTCCCCGATGGCGAAGGACCGCATCAAGCGCATGTTCTTCCAGGTGGCGCTGGACAACCCCGCCGCCCTTTTCCAGGAAGGCCGGGTCATGGACAAGGTGCCCGGTTTCCGCATTCACACCGGCAAGCGCGATGGCAACATCTTGAAAGACCTGGAGATCGTGGAGGTGGATGCCCGCCTCGCCAAACGCATCATCCACGCCAAAAAGGCCACTTTGGAAATGCAGCCCGGCCAGCTCGACTTTGTCATGAAGCTGGAGGGTGCCCAGATCGAGAGCATCACCTACACCGAAGACAAGCAGGTGGACAAAGTGGAGTTCATGAACGCGGGCGAAACCGCCATGGTCTTCCCCTTGTCCCGGCTGAAACAGGACACCGTGAAGGTGAACGCCAGCATGAAGTCCACCGGCACTTTGTGGGGGGAGGTTAGCAGCCGTCAAGACAGCGTCACAGGCAAACCCATGGATGCCAAGGAGCACAGCCGTTCCCTGACGGAGCTCAGCAAACGCTACAGCTTCTCCATGGCCTGCATCACCTTTGCCCTCGTGGGCATCCCGCTGGGTGTCACGGCCCAGAGACGTGAAACTTCCACCGGCTTTGCCCTCAGCCTCATCACCGCCACGGTTTATCTGGTGTTCATCATTCTGGCAGACACGCTGAACGACAAACCGGCGGCCATGCCCCACCTCATCATGTGGCTGCCCAATGTACTCATCCTCGGCATGGGTGGGTGGCTATTCCGCCGTCTCAGCAAACGGTGATCTGCCGCGACATCCGTCCGTATGTCCCTCTCCTCCCGCGCCCTCCCCGCCCTGCTGCTCACGCTGCTGGTTGCGCTGGTGCTGGCAGGCTGCAAACGCGGCGGCCCCCGCCAGACGCTGCTGGACCCGTCTTATAAAGTCGTCATGCTCTCCGCCCGGGGCTCCCGGGCCTACACGGACGCCCAGCGCCAGGTTTTCTCCCGGCTGGTTTCTCAAAACCGGGACTGGGAGGTGGAAATCCTGGACGCCGGACTCAGCCCCGACACCCAGCGCCAGCAACTGGAAGCCTCCATTGCTCAAAAGCCCTTCGCCATCCTGCTGGATCCCCTGTCCCCCGCCTCTTTAAAGACCGCCACCGCAGCAGCCAGAGACGCAGGCATCTTTCTCATCGGCCTGGGGCAGGACTCTAAAGACCTTGGCTGCGACACCGTACTGGCCGTCGACCAGCGCCACCTCGGCTGGCTGGCCGGAGACCTTGTGCTTCGCGCTCTGTTTGCCAAGGCTCAGGAGGAAGGCCGGAAAGAAGCCCAAGGGCGCGTGGTGGAGATCCGGGGAGATGAGACCGGCACCACCAGCCAAAAGCGGCACGAGGGTTTTGAAGCCGCTTTGAAAGCCGCCCCCGGCATCATCCTCGTTCACGATGCCCCGGGCGATTGGACAGAGCTTGGCGGACAGGGACGCACCCTGGACGCCCTGCGGCTCCAGCATCCCTTTGATGTCATTTATGCCCATGATGATGGGATGGCCTCGGGCGCAGCCAGTGCCCTGGCAGACAAACGCAACGATGTCATGATCATCGGCACCGACGGATTCCGGGGCCCCAAAGGAGGTCTGACCCTGGTCGGCGATGGCGAAATTGACGCCACGGTGTATCAGCCGCACCTGGTCGATTTCGCCTGGCAGTTGCTGCAGAAGAAAGCCGCCAATACCGCTTTCGTCCCCAAAGCGGACTATGAGCTGAAAAGCCGCACCATCCTGCCTAAGGATGTGGATGACATCCGGCGCAACGGCTTGCCGCCGCTTCCGGAACTCTGAGCCTGTCTCAGTATTTTTTCGAGCCAGGGATCCGGCTTTATCCCCCAAAAGGGTGTTTTTGTGCCGACTCAAGCCTCTCGATTTATGGTTTTTATCACCTAACCGCTTCAAAATCAGGCAAAAAACCTGAAATTGGCCATAAACATAGGGAAAATTGCACTAATTTTACATTTTCCTTATGGAAACATCCTCAATAGCCATCATTTGTGAGTCCATTGTCAAAAACGAGACTCAATGCCAAAACGCTTCTCAATTTCTCACAAGGTTCGCCGTCTCCTTTTAGGAGTCGTGGTGACTCTTTTGAGCATGCGAGCCGAAGCGCAGGTGATGGAAATGGAAGTGCAGGCCGAGCCACGCCTGCCTTCCACCTCCGCATTGGGTCTTGAAAACTCCGTCTCAGCCAGGATCAGCCGCCTGGATTTCCTGCTGTCCAAACTGGCACTGCAAAAAGAAGACGGCACCTGGGTGGAGTCTGCGGACTGGTTTGCCTTTTACAGCCTCACCGAAAACCGCCTCCAAGCATCCGCTGAAGGAGTGCCTGCCGGGAAGTACAAGGCCCTGAGATTTGAAGTGGGCGTGCCTGCCGCGCAGGATCTGGCGGATCCCAACGGCCTGCCTCCCGGTCATGCCCTGCATCCTTTGGTCAACCGCCTGCATTGGGGCTGGCAGGGCGGTTATGTTTACATGGCTCTGGAAGGCCGCTGGCAAAAGCCGGGGCAAACCGAAAGCGGTTTTTCCTTCCATCTCGCCCGCACGCCCAACCGTGTGCCTGTGGTGTTAAAGACCGGGTTTCAAGGCGGCGGACCGCTGACCGTGCGACTCGGCCTGGACACCGCCCGCCTCTTCACCGGGGTGGATTTTGAGAAGGATGGCAACTCCACGCATTCTCGCGAGGGCGATGCCGTGGTGGCCAAACTGGTCCGCAATGTGGCCCAGTCCTTCCGCATCGTCTCCGTCAGCCAAGATCTGTATCAGCCGGCGCAGAGTGCAGAAGAAACAACGGTTACCGCCACACCTCCACCACCCGGCACTCATGCTTATCCACTGGATATCACCAGCCGCTTCCCCAAAGTCAGCCTTCCGGCGGACAATCCGCTGACCCGTGAAGGAGTGGCCCTCGGCAAAAGCCTGTTTCACGACGTGCGGCTGTCCGTCAACAACAGCCAGTCCTGCGCCAGCTGCCACACACGCAGTTATGCCTTCAGCGATCCGCGCGTCCGCAGCCTCGGAGCGGAAGGCACCGAAGGCCGCCGGCATGCCATGCCTTTGTTTAATCTGGCCTGGGCCGGAAGCTTCTTCTGGGACGGCCGCGCAGGCAGTCTCCGCGAACAGGTGCTGCGGCCCATCCAGGACCGCCATGAAATGAACGAGCGTCTGGATCGCGTGGTGGCCAAGCTGGGCGACCGGGACCAGGACTTTGCACAGGCTTTCGGCAGCCCCGGCATCACGGCGGACAAGATCGCCAAGGCCCTCGAACAATACCTGCTGACACTGGTCACGCAGGAATCCCGCTTCGATCGCGCAGCGCGCAAAGTGGATACGCTGACAGAGCAGGAAAAACGCGGCCTCCAGCTCTTCGTCACCGAGTTTGATCCCGCACGGGGACTGCGCGGAGCCGACTGCTTTCACTGCCACGGAGGCACCCTGTTCACCGACCATCAGTTCAAGAACAACGGCCTGAAACTGGCCGGAGAGGACCTGGGCCGGATGGGGGTCACCGGCAATGCGGCGGACCGCGGCAAGTTCAAAACCCCCAGCCTGCGCAACATCGCCGCCACGGCCCCCTACATGCATGACGGCCGCTTCGCCACGCTTGAAGAAGTGGTGGAACACTACAGCAGCGGCGTGCAGCGCAGCGACACTCTCGATCCCAACCTGGCCAAGCACCCGGACCTCGGGCTGCAGCTCACGGCCGGGGAAAAACAGGCGCTCGTCGCCTTCCTGAAAACTCTCACCGATGACGCGTTCATCCGCACCGCTCCCGAACCTGCCAGACAGCGGCTGGCCCACCGGCAACCCTGATGATGTCTCCAGCGTTCCACCTGCGCTCCTTGCTGCTTTTCACCCTCGCCGCCGTCACGACCCAGGCTGCAGACGACCATGGTCTTTCGGATCAGCTGGCCGCCGAAGCCCAGATGCTGGCACCGGCTTTTGTGGTGGAAACCGGCCCCGCGCCCACACCCACCCAGCGCAGCGTGGTGGGCCAGTGGGGTTCCGTCATCAACTGGACGCCTCACATTCCGGTCACCGCCGCGACATTGCCAGACGGTCGCCTTCTGACCTTTTCCTCCAACCAGCGCACCACTTTCCCGGTTGGCGCAGAGTTCACCTATGCCGCCGTCTGGAATCCGGCCACTGGTGTGTTCACGGAGATCAACAATACCCGGCATGACATGTTCTGCGGCGGCACGGCCATGCTGCCCGACGGCAGAGTGATGATCAACGGCGGTCGCAACACCGTCCGTCTCAGCAGCATCTTTGACTGGCGGACCAGCAAGTGGGCGGCGGCGGCGAACATGAACGATGGCCGCTGGTATAACACCAGTGTGGCCCTGACCGACGGCAGTGTCTTCACCGTCACCGGTGACGGCGGCACCAACACCACCGAACGCTGGACCGCTGCCGACGGCTGGAAGCGCTTCAGCGGCATCAACTGGGGAACAGTCGTCAGCCAGCCCGGCTATGTCACCCGCTGGCACCCGCTCATGGTCGTGGCTCCGGACGGACGTCTGTTTCACGGCGGCCCCACACGGCAGATGAACTGGGTCACCCCCACGGGCAACGGCACGCTCACCTACAGCGGTGTCAATGTGCCCGGCACCCACTACCCGAAAGAAGGCTGCTTCGCCATGTATGACGAAGGCCGCATCCTCGTGGCAGGCGGCTCGCTGAACACGAACTCCAATCCGGCCGACAGCTCCACCGGCACCAGCACCAATCTCGCCTTCACCATCGACATCCGCACCGGCACTCCGGTGGTCACTCAGCCGGCGTCCATGAAATACGTGCGCCAGTTTGCCAACTC
>DASWXG010000885.1:0-2018 GCA_036405615.1 Prosthecobacter sp.
CGCCCTGCGGCGCGGCACTTTAATACCACACCCGCTCACGTTTCCGGTGGGAGGGAAGGCCGCATGTCGGCGTAGCTCTTCCATGCTCTCCGCCCGCCGCCTCCTGCTGTCCCTTACCACCCTCGCCAGCCTTTCCCTGTCCGGGCTCCAGGCCGCGCCCAAGCCGCCTTTCAAACCCAACCTCGGCCCGGACATCGCGCGTTTCACCGTCACCTGCGGCGAGGTCAGCCTCCTGCTCCGCCAGGCTTCCCAGTGGACTCCCGGCCGCATTGACTTTCGCGGCAAGGCCATGACCACGGAAAGCAGCGCCTACAGCACCGTGTTTCTGTTTCCCGAAGTCGGTTTCATCGGCACCGCCCATCTGGAAAACGAGCCGGAAAACTTGCAGTCCCTCACCTTCATCCTGGACGGCAAGCCCGTGGAGAAACCGGAGGCGGAACTGAAGGGCGGCAGCTTCCGGTTTGAACGCCAGTCCCGCATCCGCAACTTCGACCTCACCAGCATCACCGAAGTCCGCGACAACCGGCTGTATGAAACCGCCACCGTTCATACCGAAACCGCCCAGCCCCTGAAGCTCGTGTATCACTTCATGCACGCCTGGAAACCCAGCGTCTCCGCCTTCCTCACCGGGCAGGATTCCGGGGCCGCCTCGCCCTCCGGAGCCTTGAAGGACGACGCCGAAGTGGCCAAGAAATTTTACATCAACCAGAAGGTGGACTGGATGGCCGTGTATGAACCCCAGAGCGGCCAGTATGCCGTCTCCCGCCTCATCGAGGCCCCGGCCCAGGGCGAACATGTCTCCATGCTGTGGAACGTGCCCGGCACCTACCGCAAATACTACGTCAAATGCTTCCCCAACGGCACCGTGCCCGCCGGCTTCACCGGCACCTGGCGCATGGTCACCGCCTTTGGCAGCGCCACCCCGGAGACCTGGGAAAACGCCGCCCGCCAGCTCGCCGCCACCCTGGGAGCCAAGCCATGACATAGCGCGACAGCACAGAAGGAGCGCGGTTTCGCTGGCGGGTGACTTCGGAGCTCCAGACCGCTTCATTCAACTGGCGGCGAAGCCGCGAAGATAACCGTGCGGTAAAGAGCGCCAGCAGCCCCTTTCCGCCCCCGCCTCACAGAAGTACCTGATTCCGGCACGTCTGCGGCTCGCTTTCTGAAAGGCAGGCGGCAAAAGGCGGGTATTGGTTTGACATTGCTCCGCACTTTTGGAGCAATGCCCCCTCCTCTTTTTCCCCTTCATGAAAAAATACAACGTCGGCATCATTGGTTACGGCTGGGCAGCGACCGCGCACATTGACGCGATCAACGCCAGCAAGCAGGCACAGGTCACCGCCATCTACTCCTCCCGCCCGCTGGACAGCGCGGAGCTGAGCGCCAAGCACGGCGGCACCATCAAGGCCTACCAGGACATCGACGCCATGCTGGCCGATCCCGACATCCACGTCGTGGACATCACCAGCTACCCCAGCCAGCACCGCAACCAGGCCGTGGCCGCCGCCAATGCCGGGAAGCACATCATCCTGGAAAAACCCATGGCCAACTCCCTGCAGGAAGTGCGCGAAATCGTCGCCGCCGCCCAGGCCAATGGCGTGAAAGGCTGCGTCTGCTTTGAGTGCCGCTTCTCAGGCCAGTTCCAGTCCACCAAGGCCATCATCGACCAGGGCCTTCTGGGGGACCTTCACTACGGCGAAGTGGACTACTACCACGGCATCGGCCCCTGGTATGGCCAGTTCCGCTGGAACATCGGCAAAAAGGATGGCGGTAGCGCCCTGCTCACCGCCGGCTGCCACGCCCTCGACGCCCTGCTCATGGTCATGCCCGGCGAGGTGGAAAGCGTCACCAGCTTCAGCACCAAGTCCAAGAGCGAAATCTTCGCCCCGTATGAATACGACACCACCAGCGTTACCCTGGTGAAGTTCAAGAACGGTGCCGTCGGCAAAACCGCCGCCGTGGTGGACTGCCTGCAGCCCTACTACTTCCACACGCACCTCGTGGGCAGCCAGGGCAGC
>DASWXG010000886.1:0-2640 GCA_036405615.1 Prosthecobacter sp.
GACATGGTCGTGGCCGTCATCGACACCGGCGTGGACACGCTCCATTCGGAACTCTCGCCCCGCATGTGGACCAACACACAGGAGATCCCCAACAACAATGTGGACGACGATGGCAACGGGTACAAAGACGACTACTACGGATTCGATTTCGTCAACGACCTTCCAGATCCTTCGGACTCCGGCTACCACGGCACCCACGTGGCCGGCACCATTGCCGCCCAAGGTGGAAACGGCCAGGGAATCATCGGCATCAACGACTCGGTGAAAATCATGGCGCTGAAGGTTTCCGACGATGGCGACACCATGAGTACTTCCGCCGTCATCGAGGCGCTGGAATATGCAGTCGCGATGAAGCGGCGCGGAGTTCCGCTCGTAGCCATCAACGCCTCCTATGGCGGCTCAAGTTTTAGCAACGCGGAGCGCGCCGCCATTGCCGCAGTCGGCGAAGAAAAGATCATCCTCTGTGCCGCAGCGGGCAATGAAACCACGAACAACAACACCGTCCCGTCCTATCCGGCCAACTACCGCCTGCCGAACATGATTGTGGTGGCCTCCACCACCTCCAAGGACACCCTCTCCAGCTTTTCCAATTACGGCAGCACCACAGTGGACCTCGCCGCGCCCGGCTCCAGCATCCTTTCCACAAAGCCCAGCCAGATCACGGTGAATGTCGGCAGCAGCCGCTACATCTCCTATTCCTTTGTCTTTGCGGGAGTCACCACAGGACTCTCGGGTAAAATCTATGACTGCGGGTTTGGCTACCCGGCCGACTTTCCAGCGGCCGTCAGCGGACAGATCGCCCTCATTTCGAGAGGCACGCTGACTTTTGCTGAAAAGGTGGCCAATGCCAAGGCGGCAGGAGCCATTGCCGCCATCATCTATAACAATGAACCCGGCTCGTTTGCAGGCACGCTGCAAACCGCAGGGGACTGGATTCCCGCCCGCGCCATCGCCCAGGAGTATGGCCAGGCCATCAAGGCCCTCGGCCTGCCGGTCCATGGGAGCATCGAAGTCACTTCGGGATATCAGTTTCTGGACGGCACCTCCATGGCTGCGCCTCATGTCGCCGGAGCAGTGGCCTTTGCCGCGCAAAACTATCCCGGAGACACCGTTGCCCAGAGAATTCAGCGCATCCTGAGCACCGTGGATAAAAAAAGCTCGCTCACCGGCAAGGTGATCACCGGCGGCCGGCTCAACCTCAACCGCATCGTGGATGCCAACCAGGACGGCGTGGCCGACTGGCAGGCCAGTGCGCTGAACATCGTTCAAAATGGCGCGCTCACTGGCGGTGTTCTTGGTCAGGCCTATTCACAAACGTTCACTGTAGCGACCGCCACGGGAACGCTGGCCTGGTCCGTTCCCAGCGGCTCCCTTCCCCCGGGCGTGACACTTTCAGCAGCGGGAGTTCTCAGCGGCACGCCCACTCAAAGCGGGAGTTTTGTCTTTACCGCGCTGGTCACCGATGAAGCGGCAAACAGCGGGGCCAAGCAGTTTTCCCTCACCATTGCCGCCACCCCGCCCCTGGTTCAAACCGAGGCCTCGCTACCGGCAGGGACCACAGGCAATCCCTATTCCGCCGTTCTCTCAGGCTCGGGCGGCACCGCCCCTTACACCTGGAGCGTCACCGCGGGTGATCTGCCTCCGGGACTCACGCTCAAGCCGAATGGGAACCTCAGCGGCCTGCCCGAAACTGCGGGCAGCAGCACCTTCACGGTAAAGCTGACAGATGCTCATCAGTTGCAGACTGAAAAAGAGATCACCCTTGTCATCGCCCAGTCCGCCATCAGCATCGTTAGCGATGCCGCGCTTCCCTATGGCATCAAAGGTGAGGTTTACAGCTTTGCGCTGGCGGCCGAAGGCGGCACCGCCCCTTACACCTGGAACGTGGCGGAAGGCAGTTTCCCCACGGGTGTCCAGTTGGCCGCCTCCGGCCTTGTGCAGGGCAAGCCCACCGTCACAGGCACGTTCCGTTGCAGGGTCAGGGTCATCGACAAAGGCACCGGCGGCGCAGCACCGGCAGAAACATCAAAGTTTGTTACGCTGGAGATCCGCAGCACCTATACGGCCCCGACAGTCAACGGACTCGACTTGGGCAGCACCGCCATCGGCCAGGATTACAGAGCCACGGTCACGGCCACGGACTACCCTCGCAGTTTCAAAATCAAAGGCCTGCCCAAAGGTCTCTCCTATTCCGCCAAAACCGGCGTCATTTCCGGCCGCCCAAAGGAAGCAGGCGATTTCAGCATCACCGCTTCCGCGTCGAATCCTGCAGGCTCCAGCAGTGTGGTGGAAGGGACGCTGGTTGTGCGTCCCCTGGATGCGGAGTGGACCGGCAGTTTCTCAGGCATCATTGGCCGGGACCCCGCAGCCAACCAGAATCTCGGCAGCCGCTTCACCCTGACCACCACGTCCCTGGGAGCCTATACGTTCAAAGTGACCACAGGCGCTGTCACGAAGTCCTTTGTGGGTTTCCTCTCGGAAACAGACCCGCAGATCAAGGTCTCCCTTTTCGACCAGCCGCTCTCGCTGCTGCTCGACAGCACCACAGAGCTGGTCAGCGGCAGTCATGGGACAGCCCGCGTAGATGGCTGGCGCAACGGCTGGCATGCCCGGAACAAGCCCGCCACGGACTACGCGGGC
>DASWXG010000887.1:0-13970 GCA_036405615.1 Prosthecobacter sp.
GGTCAACCTGAAAGCCGAACTCGAGATCCGCCATCTGCATGACAAGATGGACTACCTGCTCCACGAACACGCCACCCGCCTCATGGAAGTGCAGCAGATTCAGCTGGAGCTGCTGAAAGAAATGGCGCGCGGGCGGGAACGTGACACAGATGAGCAAGACTCACCTTCGTGAAGCCTTCCCTGCCCAGCGTCCTTCGCCTGCTGCTCGCCATCCTCTGCGGATGGGTTTGCCTGCCCGCCCATGCCGAGGATGAAGATGACGACGGCCCCACGCCGAAAGCCCGCCTGCAACTGGTCCACGGCGAAGCCAAGGTGCGATTTTACGAGCCGGACGAAATCCCCCCGAAAGCCATCGTCATTTTTGGTTCGGGCGACGGCGGCTGGTCGCCATGGGAAGACACCGTGGCCCACTGGTTGAGAGATCAGGGAGCTTACGTTTTGGGATTTGACCTGCGCGACTATGCCACCAGTGACTACGATCTGAAAACGCTCGGCACCGACATGGCCACCCTGGCCGCAGAGGCAGCCAAACGCAGCGAAGGGCCCAACGCGCCAATCATCTACAGCGGCTGGAGCATGGGTGCCGTCCAGGCTGTGGCTGCCGCAGGTGTTCCCAACCGCCCGTCCAAGCTGGCAGGACTCCTTCTTTTCAGCGCCGACAGCCGTGGCCGCTACGGCCTGCGGGACAAGGACGAACTGGGCATCACCCCCGAAGGCCCTGGCACCTTCGCCCTCTCGGAATTTTCCGCCGCTGTGAAAAATCTGCGCGTCGCCCAATACCACGGCGGGGCGGATTTCATGGCCTCGACAGCCTGGGTGCAGGGGCTTCGTTCGCCCAAAGCGCTTTACCTTGTGCCGGGCGCAAACCATGGTTTCGACGGGCCTGATGATTCTTTTGAAGACTGGGTCAAACGCGGCCTCGCCTGGGTGCTGGGGGATGACAGCGCAGCGGCTGCGCCTCCGGCGCAAGGTACGCTCCCCTGGGGACTTTCCCCGCTCTGGCCAGCAGCAGCGCTGGCCATCCTCCTCTCTCTCATCTTCATCTTTTCCAGGAAGCACTCCCTGCGCATCCTGGTCTGGGCAATCACCATCATGGCATTGTCCAACCTGCTGGAGGCGCTCACGCTCAAACCCCCGGAAGTGCTGGACTGGATGGAACAGTGGCTCCCGCTCGGTCTGCGCGACAACAGCCGCCTTCTGCTGCTGTTTTCCGGCATCGGCCTCCTGACTCTGGCGCGCGGTTTGCGCCGTCACAAACACATGGCCTGGCTGCTGGCAGTCACCATGCTCAGCATCTCCGTGATTGTCCACCTGACCCGGGCGTTTGACTGGCATCACTCCCTGGCGGCAGCCATCTTGCTCATCCCGCTCATCCGCTGGCGCAGTGAATTCATGGCGCGCTCAGATGCGCCCTCGCTCCGCTTTGCCTTCATCGGCATTCCGGTTCTGGTGCTGGGGCTGCTGATCTATGGCGTGACCGGTCTCCGGCAACTCAGCGAACGTGGCGAGTTTGGCGAAGCCCTCACCTGGGCGGACTGCCTCAGCGGTGCGGCCTCCGCCCTGGTGCTGCAAAAGAGCGATCTCGGCATGGACGGCAGCCGGGATGTGAGGCTGTTTCTCTCCAATGTTCGCGGAGGCAGTCTCCTCGGGGCCCTGGTCGTTCTCGGGCTCATGCTGCGGCCCGTGTTAAAAAAACGCATCCCGGAAACCACCCCCGAGGAACGCGACACCGTAGCCCGTCTCATCACCCAGCACGGGGGAGATCCCATGGACAGCTTTGCCCTTCAGGAGGACAAACTTTACTACTTCAATGCCGATGCCTCCGGCTTCATCGCGTATGCTCTCTGGCGGAAATACGCGGTCGCCCTTGCAGACCCGGTTTGTGCACCCGAAAACCGGGCCGCGATGATTGCAGGTTTTTCCACCTTCTGCACCCGCCAGGACTGGGAACCCATCTTCTACTGCGCTCATGTAAACCGCCGCCCCCTTTACGAGGATGCGGGTTTCGTCACTGTGAAGGTGGGAGAAGATGCGCGGCTGGAAGTGGCTGATTTCAAACTGGAAGGCGGCAAGTTTCAAAACCTGCGCACCGCCCGCAACAAAGCCCGCAAAAACGGCCTCACCTACCAGTGGTATGATGCCACGCCTGCCCCAGACCACGGTCTGGAAGCCCAGTTGCAGTTGCTGTCCCAAAACTGGCTGGAGAAAAAACACGGCGGCGAGATGACCTTCGACCTGGGGAGCTTCGACATCCCCACCCTGCGCACACACGGCGCTTCCATCGTTCGCAATCCCGAAGGTCGCATTGAGGCCTTTGCCACCTGGTGGCCCTTCGCCCAAGGTAAGGGCCGCTGCCTGGACCTCATGCGCGGACGCGAAGAAGCCCGCGATGTCATGGACTTCCTCATTGTGGAAGCCATTGATCACTTCAAAAGCCAGGGCGTGGAGCAGATCAGCCTCGGCAACGCGCCGCTTGCCAATGTCGCCGCCACTGAGGAGAATGCCGTGCTGACCCGCGAGGAACGCGCCGTCAAATTCCTCTTCGACAACTTCGACCGCTTCTACGGCTACAAAAGCCTCTTCAACTTCAAAAAGAAGTACCAGCCCGACTGGCAGGGCCGTTACCTTGCCTACCGCCCCCGTACCCGTCTGGCCATGGTTGCGCTTGCCGTCGCCGGCGTCCATCTTCCCGGCGGTTTCCGCGGCCTGATTGGCTCCTGATACCGGCACCTCGCCAATGTCTGCCTCTGCTTCCGATTCCGCCCTTGCCCAAGATCTTGTCAGCTGGTTCCGCCGCAACGGCCGGGACTATCCCTGGCGGCAAACACGGGATCCTTACGCCATTCTGGTGTCGGAGATCATGCTGCAGCAGACGCAGATCACCACCGTTCTGGACCGTGGTTATTACGCCCGCTGGCTGGAGCGGTTTCCCGATTTCGCCACCCTTGCCGCCGCTTCTGAAAGCGATGTGCTGAAAGCCTGGGAAGGGCTCGGCTATTACCGCCGCGCGCGGAACCTGCAAAAGCTGGCCCAGACGGTCATGCAAGAGCACAGCGGACTCTTTCCAGACACGCCTGCAGCCATCCGCGACCTGCCGGGCATCGGCCCTTACACTGCGGGTGCCGTCTCCAGCTTTGCCTTCGGCCTCGCAGAGCCCATCGTGGACGGAAACGTGGCCCGCGTGCTGTCCCGCCTGGACAACGATGCCACCCCCGTGGATTCCACAGCGGGGATCAAACGCCTGTGGCAACGCGCCACAGACCTAGTCAAAGCCACCGACGACCCGCGCGTTTTCAACTCCGCCCTGATGGAACTGGGCCAGACCGTCTGCAAACCCGCCGTAGCCCAGTGCCCGGACTGTCCCGTCAAAAAGCACTGCCGCGCCACGGAACCTGCTTCATTACCCGTCAAGGGCAACCGTACCGAGATCACGGAAGTGACCGAGCGGGTGGTATTCTGGCAGACTCTGGATGGGGTCTTGCTGGAGCAGGAAACCGGCAAACGCCGCACCGGCCTCTGGAAGCTCCCCGCCCTGCCCCAACCTTTCACCACAAAGCCGCCTCCGGTCCTGTTGAAAACAAGCTACGGCATCACCCGCTACAAAGTGACGCTGTGGGTCCATGAAGGTGCCTCGGCGGCATCTCACAGCTGGCCGGACAACCATCGTGTCATTCCCCGGCATGAACTCCCCCACCTGGCCATGCCCAGCCCTTATCGCAAGGCTCTGGACAGACTTCTCGCCCACGACCTGTTCGAGTTAAAGGCCTGAGCCACGTCCGCCAGGAACCACCTTCATCTTGAAGGACGCTGTATTCTGCTGTTAGTTGCCCCTCTTATGTCCAAAGCTCCGGGCAAAACCACCACACATTTCTTCCAGCTTGGCAGTGAGGCCGAGCCCTTCGTCTTTGCCAGCGGCGAGTCACTGCCCGGCATCACGGTGGCCTATGAAATGTATGGCAAGCTGAACGCCAAAAAGAGCAATGCCATTCTGCTTTTCCACGCCCTCTCCGGCAGCCAGCATGCCGCTGGCCGTACCGAGGAAGTGGAAGGCGTGGGTGAACGCTGGACCGACGATGTCAAACCCGGCTGGTGGGACCTGTTCATCGGGCCGGGCAAGGCGCTCGACACAAACCGCTACTGCATCATCTGCGCCAACTACCTGGGCGGCTGTTACGGCAGCAGCGGCCCTGCATCCATCAATCCCGCCACAGGAAAACCCTACGGTAGCAGCTTCCCCACAGTCCTCTCCACGGATGTGGTGCGCAGCCAGATCGCCCTGCTGGATCATCTGGGCGTCAAGCAACTGCACGCAGTCATCGGCACCAGCATTGGCGGTCTCCTGGCGCTGAACCTGGCCACCCTTTATCCCGAGCGCGTCCGCATTGTGATGCCCGTGGCCACCGGCCTGCGTACCACCGTCCTTTCCCGTCTGACACTGTTTGAGCAGGTCATGGCGATTGAAAACGATCCGCATTTCAACGGCGGCGACTACTACGACGGCCCGGCACCGGAATACGGCCTGGCGCTGGCCCGCATGATTTCGCACAAGACCTTTGTGCACCTGGATGCCATTGAAAAACGCGCCAGTTCCGCCGTGACCCAGTCCAACGGGCACCTCTCCTGGTACCAGGTGGGGCACAATGTCGAAAGCTACATGCTCTACCAGGGCAAGAAATTCGTGAAGCGCTTCGATGCCAACAGCTACCTGCGCATCATCAACATGTGGCTGCGTTATGATCCGCTGCGCGACGCTGGCGTGGACAATTACGAACAGCTTTTTGCCCGCAGCACCGCCGCAGGCCACCACTACCTGGTCTTCAGCATTGACTCAGACTTCTGCTTCTACCCTGAAGAGCAGGCCGAGATGGTGCTGGCCCTGGAAAAGGCCCAGACGTCCTCCATGCACATCACGGTGCATTCCGCCAAGGGTCATGACTCCTTCCTCCTGGAACCCGAGTTGTACACGCCCCACCTTGTTTACACGCTGGAGGGACGCGCCCACCGGAATTCCGTGGACGCCGAAGTTCCTGACGTGGAATAGGAAGCCGCAGAAGCAACGCACTCTGCGTGCGGTCCCGAGGGCCGCACGCCATTGAGTAACAGCCTGCTCAGACTGCCAGCGGCTGATCCTCGCCGATCACCTTCACTTCCATCTCCAGTTGCACGCCTCGCTCGCGCTGGGCGATCTCCTGAATCTCCGCCACAAGGTCGAGCACGTCCTTGGCTGTCGCGCCACCGCTGTTGACGATGAAGTTGCCGTGGATGTCGGAAACGACCGCCTTGCCCACACTGCGGCCTTTCAACCCCAGTTCATCGATCAGTTTGCCTGCCCCGCAGACCTCCGGGTTCTTAAAGGCGCATCCGGCACTCGCCCCAACCGGCTGGCTGGTGCGGCGTTTGTGATGGGAGGCCGCCAGCTTCGCATCAATCTCCGGCTGGGATGTCGGCGTCCCTTTGAGCACGGCGGAAACAATGTAGCGTTCCTCAAACTCCGGCACACTCCGGTAGTGATGAACAATGTCGGCCAGCGGCTTCTCCTTGATCTGCCCGTCGGTATCAATGAACCGGACCGAGACAATCTGGTCAAAAGTCTCCGAGCCCATCGCCCCCGCATTCATGCGGATGGCACCGCCCAGATTTCCGGGAACACCTTCCATCCACTCAAATCCGCCCAGTCCGGCATTGCGCGCTGCGCTGGCGATTTTCTTCAGGCGGGCCCCCACACCAACGATCAAGGTTTCGCCTTCCACGCACACTTCTTCAAACTCGCCCTTGGAGGGGTGAATCACCGCGCCACGGATGCCACCATCCTTGACCAGCAGGTTTGATCCCCGGCCAATCACGCGGATCGGCACGGATTGCGACCGGAGGTAACGCACCACTTCGGCAAAACCCTGGACGGAGCGCGGCTCCACCCAATACTGGGCCGGGCCGCCGATCAGGAAAGTCGTGTGCCGGCTCATGGGCTCATACAGCCGGGCCAGCCCGCCGCCATGCGCCTCCAGCAGTGCCCACAGCCTCTCCAGAACCGGAAGATCCCGCGCAATGCAGCGGCCTACTTCATGGACATTGCCCGCCCCGAGGGTGATCAGCAGATCTCCAGGACGCAGCGCATTGCCCACTTTGTCGCGCGACTGCAGCAGCGTGGGCGTGGACTGGGCCTTGGTGGCCGACTGCGCCGTCACCTCCTCGACAATGGTTTCACCGCTCACCCCAGGGAGAGGCTTCTCGCTCGCAGCATAGACATCGGTAACAAAAAGTTCGTCTACGTCACCAAAGCTGGCTCCAAACTCCTTCTTGAGGAGCTGCGTGCGGCTGTACCGGTGCGGCTGGAAAAGGCAGACGATGCGCTTGGGTTGCAGCCCCTTGGCCGTCGCCAGCGTTGCGGCAATCTCGCTGGGGTGATGGCCGTAGTCATCCACCACGGTGAAATTCTCCCCGCTGTGGCGGATTTCAAAACGGCGCTTGGCCCCGCGGAAGCTCTTCAAGGCATGGCGGATGTTTTCAAAAGGCACGCCCAACCTTGTGGCGAGGGCAATGGCAGCGAGAGCATTGGAAACATTGTGCTTGCCGGGGATGCCCAGAGTGGCCACGCCTAACAAACGATCCTTTTCGTAAACTTCGAAGTCGGAGTGGTCCGGCTTCATGGCCAGGATGTTTGCCGAAAAATCAAACTCACGGGACCAGCCGTAGCTGACACCTTGAGCCCCTGCGCAGACTTCACGCGCCACCGGATCTTCCGCGCAATGCACCCAATGTCCGGGGGTCTGCGAGAGCAGCTTCCGGAACACATCCTTGATGGCCTCGATACCGTCGTAAAAGTCCAGATGCTCGGCTTCAATGTTCAGGATGATCGAATGCTCAGGATGGAAGTTGACCAGGGTGCCGTCGCTTTCATCCCCTTCCGCCACGAACAATTCGCCTTCACCATCCCAATGGGCATTGGCTCCCAAAATGGGGATCTCGGCCCCGACATAGTGGCTGGGTTTCAGCCCGCCCTGGCGCAGCACGTGGGCAGTCAGCGCAGAGGTCGTGGTCTTGCCATGGGTCCCGCCCACAACCACCCCCTTTTTGTTCGCCATCACAGCCGCCAGGGCCTCCGCCCGGCGCACCAGCGGGATGCCCTGTTTGTAGGCGGCCTCATAAGCCACATTCCCGGGCTTGATGGCGCTGGAGTAGATGACCATGTCACAGTCCTCCACCTCCTTTTCCGAATGGGGCGAGAAAAACTGCAGCCCCATTTTCTCCAGCCGGTCGGTTTCCAGGGTGGTCACCTTGTCCGAACCGTTCACCTTGTGTCCAAGCGCCAGCAGCAGGGAGGCCAACCCGCTCATGCCTGACCCGGCCACGCCGATGAGGTCGATGCGCATGGGGTGACGGCTTTCTTTGAGGAGGCTGAGAACGGCGTGGGACATGGGAAGCCCGCACTTCTAGCGCGGCTTTCCCCGGGGGCAATGCGCACCTTCGGAGATTGAATGTTCAGGGAAGACTGCTGCCCGTTACCACCCATGCCCCGCTCAGGTCCGGTGAAAGCAAACCCAAGATTCCCTCGTAGCCTGCGGATGAAAAGACGCCGCTGTCTGTCCCTGCTGGTTGCCGCTCCTGCCCTGGGTTCTGCATCGGAACCGCCTCCCTGTTTCATTGAGGGGTACGCTTCCCGCCTCAGCATCGCCCAGGGGGAGGAGATTGGCTTGCACGTCAGCACCAGCGGAGCCAAGTTTGACGTGGAAATCGCCCGGCTGGGGGCCGAACGGGTGGTCGTTTGGAAGAAAAACGGCGTGTCTGGGGTCAATCACCCCGTGCCGGAAGACGCCTCCGCCCAGGGCTGCCGCTGGCCGGAAAGCCTGCGTGTCCCCGTCCCCGCCGACTGGAAATCCGGCTACTACGAGGTGCTTTTCCGCACCTCCGACACCGGTGGCAAATGGACCCGGCGCAGCCGCCGATCGGCCGAGGGCAGCGCCTTTTTTGTGGTTCGCCAGGCCCAGCCCGGCAGCCGCTCCAAGATCCTGCTGCAACTGTCCACGAACACCTACAACGCCTACAACTCCTGGGGCGGCTTCAGTGTGTATGCGTACAACAGCCTGTCCAACAACCAAGGTCACCGTGTCAGTTTCGAACGGCCTGCGGCCTCCCAGTTTTCCCGCTGGGAGCTGCCCTTTGTGAAGTGGGCGGAGAGCAACGGCTACGAGCTTGAGTTTGCGGTCAACTCGGACCTGGAATTTCACCCGGAGCTGCTGGCCGGTTACAAGCTGGTGCTCAGTGTCGGCCACGATGAGTACTGGTCCACACCGATGCGGGATCACTTGGAAAAATGGATTGGTGAGGGCGGCAACGTGGCATTTTTCAGCGGCAACACCTGCTGCTGGCAGGTCAGAAGCGAGGACGAAGGACGGGCCTTCACCTGCTGGAAACAGAACTATCATCTGGACCCCATTTTCAAGACCCGGGAGTTCCACACCTTGAGCACCCTTTGGAGCCACCACCTCGTCCAGCGGCCGGAGAACAGCCTCACGGGTGTCGGCTTCCTCTGGGGTGGCTACCGCCGCAGCCACGGCCAGTTCATGGATGACCACGCGGCCTATCAGGTGCACAGGCCTGACCACTGGGTGCTGGCAGGCACCGGCCTGGAGGCCGGAAGCCTCTTCGGCGACAAGGACACCGTGGTCGGATATGAGTGCGACGGTTGTGAACTGGAGTGGAAAGACGGGCTCCCTTTCCCGACCTGCCGCGACGGCACGCCACAGTCCTTTGAGGTCCTGGCCACCTGTCCGGTGCGCTGGCATCCCGACGATGCAGAGTGGTATGAGCGCTGGGAAAAAGGCCGTACCGGAGCCGCCTGCATGGGCCTTTACACCCGGGGCGGCACAGTCTTCACCGCAGGCACCACCGATTGGGCTCATGGCCTGCAAGGAGGAGACCCCGCCGTCCAGGCAATAACGCGCAATTTGTTAGACCGGCTGTCCAAGGCATCCTGAACAAGCTCCAGACTTTCTCCCATGATTTTCAAGGCCTGCCTCTTTTCCGGAATTGTTCTCACCTCCGCACAGGCGGCTTTGGACCCCGCCTCAGCCGCCAAGATCGCCCCGCTGCCCGAGATGGCTGCGCACGGAGGCTTGCTGTTTGCAGACCTGAATGCGGACGGTCATGAAGACCTCATCATTTCCAATCCCCAGCGTTACGGCATCTTCCTTTTTAATCCCGAGGCGAAAAAAAACGTGCAGTGGGAAAGAGGCTGGACCCAGGTCCTGCGCGAAGGCCAGGCAGGAGATGCCACCAGCCTGCCGTTGCTGGTGGACGGGCAAGGCAAAACCACCGGGTTGCAATTCAAAGAAGCCGCCTTGAGAGATGCCTCGGGCAAGGAACTTGTGCCGCTGGCTGAATTGCTCCGCGTCCCGGGGCCCGCTCCACTTTCTCCCCAGGAGTCTTTGGCAGCACTCAGGGTCAAGCCGGGTTACAAGGCCAGCCTGGTGGCCCATGAGCCGCTGGTTCAGGATCCCGTCTACATGGACTGGGATGAGCAAGGCCGCATGTGGGTGGTGGAAATGGGAGACTACCCCTTTGCACCTGGAGAAAAAACCACCGATGGGCGCAGCGGCCAGGGCAAGACGTCAGACCTGCAAGATGGCCGGATTAAGATCCTGGAAGATACGAATGCAGATGGTGTCTATGACAAGGCAACTGTCTTCCTCAAAGGACTGCGGCATCCCACCAGTCTGGCTTTTTGGAAAGGGGGCGTCTTTATTGCCGCGATTCCTGACATCCTCTACGCCACAGACTCCGATGGTGATGGCGTTTGCGACCAGAAGGAGGCCTGGTTCACCGGATTCAGCGCGGGCAATCCCCAGCATCTCGTCAATGGCTTCGCCTGGGGTTTGGACGGCTGGCTGTATGGTGCCAATGGTGACAGCGGAGGAGACATCACCTGCCTGAAAACCGGACAGAAGATCAGCCTCGGCACCCACGACTTCCGGTTTCATCCGGTGACAGGGGAGCTTCAGCTTGAAACAGGACGGTCCCAATACGGCAAGTGGCGGGACGACTACGGCAACTGGTTTGGCAACAACAACAGCACCCTAGGCTGGCACTATCATGTGCCCATGCGCTATCTGGAACAGCATACAGACCAAGTGCCTGCGTCCATTCGCACGGTCCTGAACACGGACACCCGCGTCTTCACCATCAGTCCGCCGGTGCGCCGCTTCAACTGGGCAGGCGCCACCCATGTGCTCACGGCCGCCTGCTCCCCCATGCCCTGGAATGATGGCAAACACGAATCCCTGCTGATCTGTGAACCGGCCAACAACCTCATCCGCCGGGATGTGCTGGACCACACCCGTTTCCCCATCACCAGCAGCCGCCATCCAGAAGACTCCGAGACGGAGTTCGTCGCCAGCACCGACAACTGGTTCCGCCCCACCCTCATCCGTGAAGGACCGGATGGTGCCCTGTACGTCGCCGACATGTACCGGCTGGTGCTCGAGCATCCGGAATGGATCCCCGCCGAGATCGTCAAAGGGCTGGACTTCCGCGCCGGGGAAGATCGCGGGCGCATCTACCGCATTGCCGGTCCGGGCTACCATCCCAGTGTCAAAGGACTGCTGAAACCACTGCCGGAAGCCATGCGCTCCGCCCAGCGCTGGCAGCGGGACAATGCCCAAAGGCACCTGCTGGAATCTGGCAGCACAGACGCGGTGCCATGGCTGCGGGCATTGGCGGATGACGTCAGCGCGCGTCCTGCCGTGCGTTTGCAAGCCGCCTGGACAGCGGCTCTCCTGGATGAACAACACCACCCGGCCTTGTTGAAGCTTGCGCAGTCTCTGCATCCCCGGGTGCGCGGCGCAGCTTTGGTAGCAGCAGGTGGACAGGACATCTCTCCCGAAGAACTGACCTCCTGGTTTCCCAAAAAGGCGGCCCCCATTCCGGTAGCAACCGTGCCGACCTTCACCCGCAGCAACCCGGACCGCGACGCCGTGGTCAAACGCTACGCGGACCAGACGTCCAAGCTGCAAGGGGATGCCAGCAAGGGAGAAGCCGTGTATCAAAAGGTCTGCATGGCCTGTCATCGCCTGGGCACCGCCGGGGCTGAAGTAGGTCCCGGCCTGGAAACGGTGGCGGCCAAGCCGGTGGAGCAAATTCTCGAAGCCATCTTTGACCCCAACAAGGCCGTTGAGCAACGCAATGCCGCCACCCAGGTCACCCAGACCGATGGCAGCATACTAGTCGGCCTGCTCTCCGCCGACACTCCCGGCGGCCTCAGCTTGCGGCTTCCCGGCGGCGTGGACATGGCCGTGCCGAGGGCCAAGATCCGCGAGGTCAAGACCCTGCCTCAATCACTGATGCCCGAAGGGTTGGAAGCCGTGCTGACCGCCCAGGAGACGGCGGACCTTCTGGCTCGCATTCAACGGCGCTAAAGCAGCCGCTCCATGGACATCACAGCTTCATCGCTTCAATCATTGTTAGGCCATTCATCCTAATGGCCGCAGCCTCACCCACGTCGCTCCCCAGCCGCCAGAGCGTTCCCCAGCAGGCCAGGCCCAGGATTCCACGATCTCCATGCGGCCCAACGCTGCATGCACCCCGGTGCGCAAAGTGCCGGTGCCCTTGCCGTGGATCACCCGCACCTGGCGAATCCCCAGTTTCTGGCACTCTCCCAGGTAGTCTTGCAGCAAATCCCCCACCTCATTCGGACGAAACGTGTGCAAGTCCAGTTCGTCCGTAATGGGAATACGAACCGGCTCCTCCCCGGCATCCTCTGGCAGGTCAGTGTTCATGGCTGACGTATCTCAGGTTTCAACAAGCGGCTGAAAAATGGGTGGTAAGGATGCACCTCAGACACGGGCTGATCTCCACGGTGGAGTTTCCGCCCTTCATTGGCCCAGGCAAAAAGCCCTCCTTCCAGATTCCATACCTTGAGGAAACCTTGATCCTCCAGCTTGCGGGCAAGCTGGCACGAACGGTATCCTGCTGAGCAATACACAATCACCTCCTCCTGCCTGCTCAAACGGTTCAAGGCCTCGGGGGTCACCTTGCCCACATCCAGATGCACCGCACCCGGCAGATGGCTGACGGCAAACTCTTCCCCTGTGCGGGCATCCAGGAGCACCGGGCGCGGCTGTCCCGGCTCCGGTGATTGCAATTTCGTTTGCAGCCCGGCGGTGGTGATCTGCCGGATTTCAGGAAAACGTCCGCGCACAAAAGCAGTGGCCCAGCGGGTACCCCGCTTATGATCCACCACGGCCCAAAGAATCACGCCTGTCAGCAAGACTGCCACAGCAGTCCAAAGCAATGTTTTCCAGAGTCGTTTCATGAATAAACCTCTTCCTCTCGCGGAACTGCGACATCCTGGCTCGGCCTGACCGCTTTTGCATCGGGAAATCCCGGGAGCCGGTTTGCGTTGCGCGACGTTTCCCGCAGAGGCACTTTGGAAACCACTCCGCATTGATGAATCCCCTCAAAGACCAGCTTGTCGCCAAAACCCGTGAACTGGGTTTCTCCGACTGCCGGATCGCCCCGGCCCGTCCGGCGGCGCATCGTGAGCTGTATGAGCAGTGGGTGGCGGAGGGCAAGTATGGTGATATGGCCTGGATGGCCCGCAACATGGACCGGCGCACGGATCCCACCCTCGTCCAGCCTGGGGCCAAAACGGTGATCGTCCTGGCCATGAACTACTACCAGGGTCCCGCGCCGGAGAATGCGGCAGGGGGCTATCGCATCGCCCGCTACGCCTGGAACGAGGACTACCACGATCTCATCACCAAAAAGCTGAAGGAACTGGACGCCTTCCTCATCGGGCACGGCGGCATCCAGCGTTACTATGTGGACACCGGGCCTGTACTGGAGCGTGATTTTGCCAGCGAAGCAGGCCTTGGCTGGGGCGGCAAAAGTACCATGCAGATTCACCGGGAACTGGGCACCTGGTTTTTCCTGGCAGAGCTGATCACCACCCTGGACCTGCCCGTGGACACACCGGCCCAGGACCGCTGCGGCTCCTGTTCCCGCTGCATCCAGGCCTGCCCCACCCAGGCCATCACCGCCCCCCGGCGCATGGACGCCCGCCGCTGTGTGAGCTACCTGACCATCGAAAGCAAAGGCCCCATCCCGCTGGAGTTTCGCCGGGCTATGGGCGACCGTATCTACGGTTGCGATGACTGCCTCAGCGCCTGTCCTTGGAACAAGTTTGCCCAGATTTCCCACGAAGCGACGTTCCAGGCCCGGGAACCGGTTTTCCAAAAACGTCTTCGCGACTTCCTGACCCTGACCGACGAAGACTTCCGCTCCCTGTTTGCGAAATCGCCGATCAAGCGCATCAAGCGTCCCGCCTTTTTGCGCAATATCTGTGTTGCGCTCGGGAACGTGGGGACCGCAGAAGATCTGCCCGCTCTCCACACCGCCGCCGAGGACGAAAATCCGCTCATCGCCGAGCATGCGCTTTGGGCCATTGCGGAAATCCGGCAGAGACACGGCCTGCCTGAAAGCCGTCCAACGACAGAAGTATAGGTTCGGGTCAGCTTCCAACCGCAGAGCCAGGGAACAACTGGCGTAGTCAATGCTCATGACCTTCGGCATGAGACTCCTTTCGTTCAGCATCCTCGGCCTCTTCGCCTGCCTGGCTCCGGTGGATGCCGCCACAACTCTTTTCAATTTTGACGGGTCATCTGCGCCGACCACGCAAGGATGGTCCACCAGCAGCAGCGCAACCCATGTCATTGGCAGCAGCTACAATGACAACGGCACCAATGTCTGGCGCATCTATGACCCCGGCACCGCTGCGGGCGGAGGCATTCTTGCCAACCTCAACTACGCCGCCACGCTGAACGCAACACTCAAAGACTCCGTGATGGCCAGCGGCTGGGAACTTTCGGCCACCATCAAAATTCCGGACACCGACCCGACCAACAGTCTGGCCTGGGCGCTGGGCAGCAACACCTGGGTCGGCTTCATTGCCAACAACGCCGCCGCCGGAAACCGCC
>DASWXG010000888.1:0-4510 GCA_036405615.1 Prosthecobacter sp.
CACAACTCTCGCTACCGTCTCCAGACGGCGCTGGCTGCACTGGCCTTGGTGCTGGCAGGTTTTACCGGTGCCCCGGCCAAGGAAATGACGCAGGCGGAGATTCAGGCCAAAGCCAGTGAGATTGACAGGCTGGTGGCAGCCCGGCTGGAGAAGGAAAAGATCCAGCCCAATGCGCCGGTCACGGATGACGTCTTTGTCCGTCGCATCTACTTGGACATCGCGGGCCGCATCCCCACCCTGAAAGAGACCACGGACTTTCTGGCCGACACCGCTGCGGACAAACGGGCAAAGCTTATCGATGCCCTGCTGGACTCCGACGGTTACGTGCAAAACTTTGCCAACTACTGGGGGGACATCCTGCGGGTGAAGTCCCAGCTTACCATGGGCAACAGCCAGCCTGCAGGGGCCGCCTATGGCAACTGGGTGCGCGAGGCCTTGCGTGCCAACAAGCCCTACGATGAGATGGTTCACGAAATGGTCACTGCCAAGGGCAAGACTTATGAAAACGGGGCGGTAGGTTTCTACATCCGCGACTACAACATGCCGCTGGACAACATGGCCGTGACCACCCAGGTCTTCCTCGGCACCAGCATGGTCTGCGCACAGTGCCATAACCATCCGTTCGATAAATGGACGCAGATGGACTACTACCAGATGGCCGCCCACAGCTACGGCATGACCGGCAGCAACGGCCTGTCCAATCCGCTTCTGGCAAATGCCTTCTATGGCCGCAACGGCGCCGTCAAAGGCAAGAAGAAAAAGGAGAAGGGCGGGGGAGATGCCATGATGATGGGGGATGCCGCCATGGGGGCCCTGGTCCGCAAGGATGCCGCCCGGGCCATGAATGAGATCCTGCGTCCGCTGCGCTACAACACCGTGCTGGATCAAAGCAGCAGCAAGCCGCTGCGTCTGCCACATGACTATCAGTACAGCGATGCCAAACCCAAGCAGGTCATTGAACCTCTGATCCCTGCTTCCTTTTCCAAGGACGGAAACATCGTCCAGGACGGCCAGCAGCCCATCATGGCTTACGGGTCATGGATGACTTCCAAAGACAATCCCCGGTTTACCCTCGTGATTGCCAACCGTCTTTGGAAAAAAGCCATGGGCATGGGCTTGATCGAGCCTGTGGATGAAATCACCGACTCCACGGTGCCCAGCAATCCGCAGCTGATGACCTTCCTGGAAGAGACCATGAAATCCATGGACTACGACATGAAGGCCTACCTCCGCATGATCTTCAACAGCGCCACCTACCAGCGCGCCGCTTATGCAAAGGATGTGGAATTGGGCGAGGTGTACCATTTCCCTGGCCCTCTCCTGCGGCGCATGAGCGCTGAGCAGATCTGGGACAGCATGGTGGCTCTCTACAAACCCGCCCCCGACACACCCAGCCTCTCCGCCGCCGTGGAGCGCGAAACCTCCATCCGCCGCGTGGAATGGCTGGACCGCTCCCTCAATGCGCTGACCCCTCAGGAACTGGCGGCAGGCGCGGCCCAGGTCGTGGCGGTGCAGAAACAGCTTTCGGCCGATGTGCGCAAGGCCCAGGAAGACATTGCCGAAGCGACCAAAAACAAGGACGAAGCCGCCATTCGCGCTGCCAAGAAGGTGGTCAACGGCCAGCGTCGCGAGATTGACCGCAAGGCGGAAGAGATCATCTACAGCATGGGTTTCCGGAAGTTCGCAGAGATGGTCCGTGAAGGAAAGCTGAAGGAGCAGGTGGATGATGCCGACTTCGCCCGCGAGATCGCCAGCGTGCTGCGTAACCGCCAGGACAAGCAGGAGGAACTGGGCATTGACGATGCCCTCGCCATCTTTGCCCGCCGCGAGCGCGAGCGTCTGGCTGCCCAGCAGAAGCAGCGCTTGAAGCGTGATTCTGAGCAGTTGAAGGTCGAAGACCCCAAGCAGATGACCGCCCTGAAGGCCTGGGAAAACTTTCGCGATACCTACATGCTGCGCGCGGCAGATCTTCGCAGCCCGGCTCCCAACGGCCACTTCCTGCGCGAGTTTGGCCAGAGCGATCGCGAACTGGTGGAGAATGCCAACCGCGACGCCAGCGTGGGCCAGGCCCTCATGCTCCTGAATGGCAAAACCTTCCCTCAGCTGATGAACCCTTACACCATGATCTCGCGTGCGTTGCGCCGGTCTGAAACTCCGGAGCAGACCATTGACACCGTCTATCTGGCACTTTTCAGCCGCAAGGCCACGGCGGAGGAAAAGAGCCTGCTCATGCCTGTCGTTGAAGGCAAGGGTTCTGTCGGCAAAGGCGATGCCCTCTGGACGGCGCTGAATACCCGCCAGTTCTATTTCATCCAGTAGCAGAAACAGAGCCGGTCCTGTTCTTTTGCCAGCCCCGGAGGGAAGTTCCTTCCGGGGTTTTTGTTTGCCCATCAAGCCCGCAGGCAACCGGGATCTGGCAGGTCTCCAGGCAATAAAAAACCCCTCCGAAGAGGGGTGGTGCTCGGGAAGGGACTCGAACCCTTAAGCCTTTCGGCACAAGATCCTTAGTCTTGCGCGTATACCAATTCCGCCACCCGAGCGTGGGCTGCAGATTTGCAGGGGCCGGGATTATAGCCAGGGTGCAGGACATGCAACTGTTGTTTTGCTTTTTGATGAAAAAAACATGCCTGCATGGAGCCTTTCTCAGTGATTCAGCTTCCCGATGAATCCTGAATCAGGAGAGCAGCATCAGGAAATAACAGACAAGCGCCAGACGCCGCCCGTGAGCCCGCTCAGCCGTCCGGGTAAGTGACAGGATTTTTGAGAACCGGTCCAAATTCTGGCAGAGGGCTTTATGAATGCAGGCGCACTTAAATGAAGCAGGTGCTTTTGCCTGCTCTCCGTCAGAAACGCATGAGGCTTTCGTGAGCATCCGGAGCCAACGGACAACTCCCGCGTTGGTGAAGCTGGCGGGCGCATCATCCCAGCCGGCTTCCGCCCGGTTTTGAAGAACCCCCTGCAAACCGCAGCAAGCGATCGCCGGTCTCAGGAAGACTTGGCAGGCAGATCCTTCAGCTTCTCGCGAATGGCCTCGATGCTTGTCTGTTTGAGAACGATTTTTCCATCCGGTCCCACGAGGTAAAAGGTGGGGAAGTTGCGCAGGTTGAAGAGCGTGGTAATGGGGCCGCTGGTGGTGCCGTCGGACCAGTTGCGGAAGTTCACCTTGTAGGTCTTGTAGGCCTGCCGGGCCTCGTCTGGAATGTCCGTGTTGATACCCAGGACGGTCACCGGTTTTTTCTGCCCTTGCATGTCCGTGACAAACTGGTTCACCAGGGGAATCACCCCGTGGCAGGCATGGCACCAGCCACCCCAGAACATCAGCACCACATGCTGGCCGCGCTGGTCGCTGAGTTTGAAGGCCGTGCCATCCACATCCTTGCCGTCAATCTCAGGTGCCTCGCTGCCGACAGAGAGATTGGTCATCTCAAAGAGCTTGCGTCCGTCCTGGTCGGCGATGGGAAAGCCCTGGATGGTGGTCTGGCCGTGATGGGACACAATTTCTTGGAAGCAGTCCATGGCCTGGGCTTTCGCGGCCTCTGCTTGCTGGGGGCTGAGGGCGGCGTCAAACTGGCGGAAGTGCTGCATGCCCAGGGCGTAGAGAGCGGCGGCCTTTTCCTCCGCATGGCTGTTCTTCTCGCGGATGGTTTTGAGGAGGGGCAGGGCTTTCTCTGCGGGCTGGTATTCCAGAGCCTTTACAGCGGGGGCGATGCCTGCACTGGCTGCGTGGGTGCTGCCCAGCAGTTGCAGGGCGGTCTGGGCCTCCGGGAAGGCGAGAGCCTGGGTGACGAGCCAGTTGATTCCCACGGCACTGCCGGGGTCGGCAGGGCTGGCCTCCACCAGCCTCAGCACCCGGGCGGCGTAGGGGCCTGCGCTGGGGATGGTACTGCGGTACTTGGCTCGCTCCTCTTCCGTTTTGGCGTCGATCATCTTCTGCGTGTTGGCCCGCACGCTGGTTTCATACTGGTCAATCAGCGCTTGGATGCGCGGGGCCACCCCACCTTCGGCCGCAGCAGGGGCCGGGGAAGGGGATGCCTGCCCTAGGGCGTGGTGCGCAGCAGGCCAGATGCTGAGAGCGGTCAGGGCGAGGCCAAGCGGGAGGAGGCCGGGGCGGGAGGGGCTGCGCAGCATCATAATGAAAAAATAGGCCGGGATGAACAGGTCGGTGAAAGCTAATTTATGGTAATTATAAATAAGTGCAAACAAGAACTCCAACGGTAAACCAACGGCCATTTGTTTCTGCCCGGCGTTTATGCCATGGAAACGAGATGAAGATTTTGGCCGCCATGTCTGGAGGAGTGGACAGCAGTGTCGCAACCGCGCTGCTGGTGAAAGAGGGGCATGAGGTGGTGGGGGCCTACATGAAGAACTGGATCAATGAGGAAAACATCATCGGTCATTGCCCCTGGGAGGAAGACATCGTGGACGCACGGGCCGTGGCAGACCAGCTCGGCATCGAGTTTCATGTGGTGAATCTCATGCGGGAGTATCGCGAGCGGGTGGTGAAATACCT
>DASWXG010000889.1:0-1939 GCA_036405615.1 Prosthecobacter sp.
GTGGGTGGCGATAAAGACGTGCTGATAGGTGATGCGGTGCCCATTGCAGCGAACGGCGTGGTTCTCAGAGTCGAACTCCTTCACCTCGCTTTCCTCATGAATGTGGCATCCGGCCTTCTGGGCAGCCTCCGCGAGGCGAAGCACATAGCGCATGGGATGAAATTTCATCAGGTTGGCGAACCTGACCGCAGGGCGGTTGGTGACGGGGCAGGAAGGAAGGAACTCCGCGTCAAAGCCCATCTGGTGCGCCAGCTCCGCATCCTCCTGGAGATGATCGACCTCGGTGGAAGCGTCGTTTGCCGCATAGAGATAGCCAGGCACATGCCCGTAACCACAATCGATCTCCTCATGGCAGATGTTGCGGCGGATCTGCTCGGCCGCAGACTGGCAGGCGTCCCACACGGCCCCGGCGTGATTGTCGCCAAATTTTTTCACCAGATCCCGCATGCGCATGTCAGTGGGGTAGCTGATGTGGGCGGTGGTGAACTTGGTCTCCCCACCACATAACCTGGCTTTTTCCACCAGGGTGACGGCATGGCCTGCCTTCGACAAGAGATAGGCGGCAGTGACGCCGGTAATGCCACCGCCAACGATCAGCACCTCTGTCTGCGCGTCCGCATGCAGGGAGGGAAATGAAGGTGGCCGGGGTAGTTCCCAGGGGGATTCTTGTTTCATGGTGGTGGAACTAAAAAGGCTGTGCGCCGGTGCCCGTCGGACCGGCAACACTTGTGTTGATGATTCGCTTTCCTGGAGGCGTGGGGTTGTGTCGATCTCGTCACGCAACGCAGAAGCCGCAGCGCGAGTCTGGTACGGCCGCTTCCCCGCAACGGAGCGATAAGAGGCTAATCTTATGCCCTCATTCTCATGAATCTCCTGCACCTCGACCTCCCGCTCGTCGCCCGCGTGAACTCCTCCGCCGCAACCACCTCGAACAGCAGGCCGTGGCCGGACACCGCGGCAACCAGTCAGGAAGTGACCAGCGCCCAGCGGCTGCAGGAGCTCGAAGACGAGTGGACGATTGAAGGCCTTTTTGAAACGAGCGCGGCGGTGGTGGGCGTGGGCACCCTGGCCCTGGGTCTGATGGTGGACGACCGCTGGCTGGTGCTGCCGCTTGTCATTTCGGTCCTGCTGCTGCAGCAGACTTTGCAGGGCTGGTGCCCGCTGCTGCCCCTGCTGCGCGGGCTTGGCTTCCGCACTGAGCGCGAGGTTCACGTGGAGCGCGATGAGCTCCGGAAGATGGAGGAGCGGGCTGGATTCGAGTGCCCTATCTGGATCAAAACGGAATCTCCTTCCCTGCCCAGCGCTTCTGCAGCCCAGGAACGCTTCTCCCTGCAGGATTTCCTGGTCGGGACAGCACGCCAGCAGCGCTGCTAATTCCTGGAGAGAACCCAAAGAGACTCAAACCAGCTATGGAATGATGATCTTGAAACGGTCCTCCCAGTCCTGATCGACTTTCATAGCGCCGATCAGGACTCTTGTTTGTGCCCGGGGGAGGAGAAGGTCAATTCAAGTCGATGACGCGGGGGTTCACCAGGTGGCCGCTTTCGCTCCAGCCTTCGAACTCCACCCACACTTTGACATTGGCCTCGACCCACTGGCACTCGGCCACCTTGTTTTCCGGCAACGGCGCATTCTTGGGCGAGCGGCCAGAGAGGCCCACGAAGGGGCAAAATGTGTGCACCCGCAGCATGCGGAGCATCTGAAACAGCCTGTCGCGGAGGCGGGGCGCCGCCGGGCGCGCCAGGCCGACATAGCGCAGCCCTCCCTTCCCTTTTTGCCCGATCAGCACCTCCGCCAGCCGACCGCCGCGCATGCGGTAGGCACCGACGCGAAATTCCTCACGGTAAAGGGAGCTGGCGGCATCGCGCTGCTGCTCCACATCTGGAAGGCTGATCGTCTGGCTGGTCTCCTGGAGGGTGAAGGGAAAGGGGGAAAGGGA
>DASWXG010000890.1:0-3848 GCA_036405615.1 Prosthecobacter sp.
CAATTCATTCTGCTTGTAATAGTAGGCATAAAAATCGTGGGGATTTTTGACGTTCTCCCCCGTAAGCAGGGGCAACACGTTTTTACCATCGATCTTATGCCCGGGCAGCGGTACATTCAGCACCGCCGCCAGGGTGGGCAGAATGTCCAGGGTCATCAGCATGGCATTGCTGGTGGTGCCCGCCGGAATCTGGGCCGGCCAGCGCATGATTCCGGTGACGCGCATGCCCCCTTCCCAAACAGTCCCCTTCCCTTCCCGGAACGGGGCAGCAGACCCGGCGTGGTCCCCATAGCTGAGCCAGGGGCCATTGTCAGAGGTGAACAGAATCCAGGTGTTCTGTTCCAGCCCTTCCCTCTTCAAGGTCTCGAGGATGCCGCCCACGGAGGCATCCACCTCTTGCATCACATCCGCAAAGAGACCTTTGCCAGACTTTCCGTTATACTCCTTTCCGGCAAACAGCGGCACATGAACCATGCTGTGCGCCAGATACAGGAAGAACGGCTGTTCCCGGTTCTTTTCGATGAAACGGACCGCCCGTTTTGTGTAGTCGCCCGTCAGGTGCGATTGCTCTTCCGGAGTCACTTCCGCATCGATGATACGGTCATTTTCATACAGCGGCAGAGGCGGGTAGGCGCCCGGCTTTGCCTCCGGATGAAAAGGCCACATATCATTGGAATACGGCAGGCCGTAAAACTCATCAAACCCGTGTCGTGTTGGCAAAAAATCCGGCAAATGTCCGAGGTGCCATTTGCCCACCGCCGCTGTGGCATAACCTTTCTGCTTGGCCAGTTCCGCCAGTGTCACCTCACCCGCGGCCAGGCCGTGTGAGGCCTTGGGTCCCAGAGCCCCGTGAATGCCAATACGGTTCGGGTAGCAGCCCGTCAGCAGTGCCGCTCTCGAAGCGCTGCACACCGGTTGCGGCACGTGAAAGTTGACAAATTTCCGCCCCTCTTTGGCCAGCCTGTCAATGTTCGGCGTCTGGTACCCCTTGGCTCCAAAACAGCTGACATCGGCATAGCCCATGTCATCCATGAAGATGATGATGACGTTCGGCGTGTCTGCGGCTTGCAGCCGGGCCTGGATTCCGAACGAAACAGCAAAGGCAAGGAGAAGAAAGAAGCGCATGGCAGCAGGGGAACGCCTGACCCAGTGCCAATGTATCATCTTGCTGATGAAGCCGCCGGGTCTGACACTCGAGGGAAAAGATGCTTCTTTGGACAGGTTCGGGACGTTCTGATGACCCGGTGCTTGCATGAAGCCAAAGGCCGCTGTCCCTTGGCCGTCAGCACCCCAATCTACAATCATGAGCAAGACCATCGCCTTTGTCGGAGTCGGACGCATGGGGGCCAATATGGCCCGCCGTCTGAAGGAATGCGGTTACGAAGTACGTGCCGTCTATGACTACCACCGCCCGCTGGCCACCGCGCTGGCGGAGGAGCTTGGCTGCACAGCCCCGGAACAGCTTTCGGAAGTGACGGCTGCGGCTGATGTGATTTTCACCGTCGTCACCAACGACGAGTCCATGAACACCATCTTTTTTGGCCCCGCAGACAACCTTTTCGAAAAGGCTGAAGGCAAGATTTTCATCAACTGCGCCACCGTCAGTCCCGCCATTCATCGCAAGGTTTACGAGGCCGCAAAAAACCATGGTGCCCACAGCCTGGAAGCCAGCATGGCCTCCAGCATCAGCCATGCCCGCGAAGGAAAACTGTATCTCATGCTGGCCGGAGATGAGCCCGTGTATCAAGACGTGCTGCCCATCCTCGAACAGATGAGCGTCAACCGCCGTTTCATCGGCGGTCCCGGCCGTGCGGCCGAAGTCAAAGCCCTGGTCAACATGGTGATGAACATCAATACAGCCGGTCTCGCCGAAGGCCTGGGACTCGCCGCCGCCTTGGGGCATGATCTGGACATGATCCGCGAAGTCTTCAGCCAGACAGGCGCCAACAGCCGGGTGCTGGAAACCGACAGTGCCGACATGGTGGCCCGCGAGCATGACTGCTGGTTCTCCGCCGAACATGCGGCCAAGGACAGCGGCATCGCCGGCAGCATGGCGGAAGGGGTGGATCTGAACCTGCCGTTGAACAAAGCCACCATCGGCCAGTACCAAAAGATGGTTAGCCTGGGGCTGGGCGGGCTGGATAAGTCCGGCATTGCCGAGCTGACCTTCAAAGGCCGTCACGCCTGATCCCGACTGTTTTCACGGAGGCCGTCTGCATGCTGTGTGCAGACGGCCTCTTGTTTTGGATGGATTCGCCGCGCTGTTTGTTATTCTGCGAGCGGCAGCTCGTAGCACACGGCCTCACGGTCATTCCTGACCAGGAGATACCTGCCCGCCAGGGTCGGATGGTTCCAGGTCTTGCTGCTGAGCGCGTCCAGTTTGCCCAGATCTTCAAATCCCTTGGGCGTAGCAGCCGCCAGATGGACGGGGCCAGCCTCGCTCTGAATAATGACCAGTTCCCCCGCCAGCAGAGTCTGCCCCGAGGCAAAACGACCTTCCTTCCAGAGGCGGTCCCCGCTGGCCAGATTTACGCAGGCCAGCCTCCCGTCATCCAAACCGTAGGCATGGCCGTCACGCACGGCCGGGCTGTTAAACTGCGTCTTCATTTTCATGCCCGTCCACTCCTCCTGCGCGCTCAGGGTGCCGTCGGCTTCAGCCGTGATCTTGAGCATCTGGCAACCCATGCCATAACCGGCGGAAACAAACAGATGGTCCGGCCCCACCACGACAGGTTGCGAAGCCTTGGGCCACTTGTCGCCACCCCAGGCATGATCCATCAACACCGCGCCGCTGGCCGGGTCGTAGGCCGCCACAGCCCGGGCATTGTTGCTTAAAATCACACGTTTGCCAGCCAGTACAGCGAGGATCGGTGAGGCATAGCTTGCCTGGTCATTGCCCGCTTTCCAGAGAGGAGCTCCCGTCTGGCGGTCATAGGCAAACAGGACCGGCCCGGGTGTGTTGCCACCCGTCACCACGACTTTGTCATCCACGATCAAAGGCGAAGAACTGGTCCCCCACTCAATGTTTTCCAGCTGGTTTTCGCTGAGAACGGAACGCTGCCAAATTTGCCGACCGGTGCCCGCATCCAGGCAATTCAGCAAACCCGTGGCACCGTAGGTGTAAACGCGCCCTTCATGCACCGCCGGAGTGGCATGAGGGCCATCACCGCTCTGCCATTGGGAAAACCGGGTTTTGTCTGCGTGCGACCAAATGAGGCGTCCAGACCCGAGATCATAGCAGGTGACCAGTTCTTCCTCTTCCCTTTGCTCCTGGGTGTAGGCCCGGCCGCCCACGACAGCATAGGCAGACCAGCCAAGCCCCACAGGCTGGCGCCACAATTCTTTGGGCTTCCGGCTCTTCCACTCCGCCGCCAGCTTGACTGCGGGCGCTTTGCCATCACGGAGAGGCCCCATGAACTGTGGCACATCCGCAGCCTTTGCCAGCAACGCAGGATCGACAGGCACGGCTGTAGTCTCTCCTGCTGAAAGAGCCGGATGCAAAGGCGGAGCCGCAGGTGTGGACCAGCGCCACACCAGCTTTGGCAGGCCTGTTCCGTCCGCCGTCCCATTCACCTTCACCAGTTGTGAAAAGACAGCGGCAAGCACCAGTCCGCCTGCGGCCACGGCCAGCCGGGTGCGCCAGGCAAACCGGGGTGTGATGAGAAACCAAAGCGCGTTCAACAGCAAAACCAGCAACGGCAGACCGGAGAGGAACCAGCTTTTCAAATTTCGTTCCAATTCAGGCAAGGAACCGACGTAGATCATCGCGCCAGCCCCGAGACCGACGGTAATGAGCGGAAACCAGGGGAGAGAGCGCCGCAGATGCGGAGTGGAGGGAGACTGTTCGG
>DASWXG010000891.1:0-2578 GCA_036405615.1 Prosthecobacter sp.
TCTATCTCGGCGACCGCGACGGTGTGCGCACGCCCATGCAGTGGAGTCCGGACCGCAATGCGGGCTTTTCGAATGCCAGTGCGCAGAAGCTTTTCCTCCCGGTCATCAATGACTCGGAATATCATTTCACGACGGTCAATGTGGAGGTGCAGCAGAGCAATCCCTCTTCGCTGATGAACTGGATGCGCCGGATGCTGCAAGTACGCAGGCAGTCGAAGGCATTCGCCTACGGGCAGCTGGAATTCCTGCAGCCGGAGAATTCCAAGATTGTCGCTTTCACACGAACCTTTGAAGGTGAGACATTGCTGGTGATCGCCAACCTCTCCCGTTATACCCAGTATCTGGAGCTCGACCTTTCAGCCTATGCCGGAACGACTCCCGTGGAGATGTTTGGCAGAACGCCCATGCCGGAGATCAAGCAGGGACACTCTTCGTTCACCGTGGGGCCTTATGGGTTCATCTGGATGGCTTTGCAGACTGCGGGCAGGACGGACACCGCTGCCCAGTGGGATGCCCCGGCGCTGACTGTCCATGCGGCATGGGAACGCGGCCTGTTCAACGCCCTCGAACAAAAAGTCCTGCCAGGCTACTTGCAGCAATGCCGCTGGTTTGGTGGTAAGGGCCGCAAGCTGCGCGATGTCAAAGTTGTCCAGCAGGCCGCCTTCCCGGAAACGGATGTGCGTCTTTTGGTGGTCGAAACGGCGTTCTTGGAGGGCATGCCGGACCAGTATGGCCTGCCGCTGGCCATCGTCGGAGGGCAGAAGGCGGTGCAGCTTCTGGCAGACCTGCCTCAGAAAGTCCTGGCCCGCTTCAATGATGGCTCGGTCGTTTGCGATGCCCTGCATCTGCCTGAATTTCAGACGGTGCTCTTCAGAGCGCTCACAGGTGATGTGCCTTTCGGGAAACCCTTCATGCTGGATCTGGAATCGCCGCTGGAACAGACTGCCGCAGATCTCAAAAAAGCCGCTTCCAATGCCCGGGTGTTGGGTGGGGAACAGTCTAACACTTCCATCAGCTATGCCGATACCTGGCTGGTGAAGTTTTTCCGCAAGTTTGAGACAGGCATCCACCCGGAGGTGGAAATGACCCAGCATCTGACCCGGCAGGAATTTGGCGTGCCACCATTCCTGAGTGCCCTCTACCTGAAGGCCGGTGACAAGGGCGGTGTCGCAGCGATGCTGACTCACTACACCTCACACCAGGGGGACGGATGGCAGTTTACCCTGGATGCGGTAGGCCGTCTTTTCGAACGGGTGCTGGAGGCCCGGATCACCCATTCTGAGGCGACAGAAGAAGAGGTGATCGGAGTGGTGTATCCCGGACGTGCTGCGCAGCTTGGCCGCATCACGGCGGACATGCATTCAGCGCTCGCCACCCCCACCGCAGATGCGGCTTTCAAGCCTCAGAGTTACACCGGCTACTATGGCCGCTCTCTCTACCAGGGCATGCGCGGCAATGCGGCCCGGGTGCTTCGGGAGTTGCGCCGCCAGGCACCTTCCCTGTCAGAGGACGCGGCCGCCCTGGCGGCCGAAGTCCTGGATGGCAAGGATGTCCTTCTCAAGGCCTATGAAAAGCTGCTGCGCGCCAATGTCCGCTGCAATCTCATCCGGGTGCATGGGGACTATCATCTGGGCCAGGTGCTCAATACAGGACAGGACTTTGTGGTGATCGACTTTGAGGGAGAACCTCGCCTGTCCTTGGGAGAGCGGCGTTTGAAAAGGCCCGCTTTGAGAGACGTTGCCGGTATGGTCCGCTCTTTCGATTACGCAGCGGCCGCAGCGCTGGAAAAGGCCAATCCTGAAGATCGTGACATTCTCGCACCGTGGGCGGCAGCCTGGACGGAAGAGGTGACGACCTCTTACCTCAATGCCTACTTTGAACGTGGGCAAGGGCAGGGTTACCTGCCGGATGACGAGGTTGCGACACGTCTCCTGCTGGACCTCCACATTTTGGACAAGGCCCTTTATGAAGTGGGTTACGAACTCAGCTACCGCCCACAGCAGGTTTCCATTCCTTTGAAAGCAGTCTCACGCCTGCTGGGCGCTCTGAGATCATGAATGCGGATGTCAAATCCCAGCCTGACGGACCATCGGTGCAGTCCGCGCGGAAGCAGGGGGCCTTTGTCTCCTGCGCTGGCGTGCGCTACTGTGTCTGGTGCCCGTCTCAGCCGAATCTGAATCTGGAAATCACAGCTCCAGACGGGGCGCACCGTGCCTTGCTGACGCACCGGCAGCCAGATGGCTATCATGAGGCTGAGGACCCGTTTGGCCGTGCAGGCGACCTCTACAACTACCGCTTCCCGGACGGGCACATGTATCCGGATCCTGCCTCAAGAGCCCAGGCAGAGGATGTCCGAAGCCCCTCGGTCGTTGTCGATCCTTCGACGTTTGTCTGGACCGATGGAGAGTGGCAAAGGCCGGATTTTCGCGATCTTGTCATCTATGAACTCCATATTGGAACCTTCACTCCTGAAGGTACCTTCCTGGCAGCGATTCAGAGGCTGCCCCATCTTCAGGCGCTCGGAGTCAATGCCATCGAAGTGATGCCCTTGGCTGACTTTCCCGGGAGGAGAAACTGG
>DASWXG010000892.1:0-3846 GCA_036405615.1 Prosthecobacter sp.
GGGCCATCACTGAAACACCCGCGAGGGGCAGGCACAGCCGTGTAAACAATCGGGAGGAGGACATGGCGGGAGAGCGTTTTTTGGAATTCGCTCCAGTATTATAGTGAAATTTTTAGAGAACGCAACAGCAACGGGCCACCGAAGATCGGTAAATCTTAATTTTCTATTTTTATTTTGAATTTTCATAACTTGGAAGTGGCTTCATTTGGCTGCATCAGTGAAAAATGCACTGGCGTATCATCACTGTTGGAAAACCAGCCCTCCCGTGGGCACGGCAGGGCTTGGACGACTATCTCTACCGCCTACGCCGCGTAGCGAAGGTGGAACATGTGGTGATCAAGGAAGGGCCGCGTGACCAGGTGGAATCCCAACTGCTGCAGGCCAGCAGTGAAAGTCTGCGGCTGGTGTTGGACGAACGCGGAAAAGCCTACCGTAGCCTGGAACTCGCGAAATGGATCGAGCAAAAGGACCTGCAAGGAACCAAGCGGGCCAGCCTGATCATCGGCGGGGCGGACGGGCACAGTGAATCTTTCCGCAAGCAGGCTGATGAATGCTGGACGCTGTCGTCGTTTACACTCCAGCATGAAATTGCCCTCGTTGTCCTGGCCGAGCAGTTGTACCGCGCTTACAGCATCTTGCGGAAGGAGCCTTATCACAGGGAATGACGGCCGCCCGTCTGGCACGGTAAGTGCGATTCATTTCTGCCGGTTTCGTCTTGTTGAGACCTTGCGGCTGGCTTACCTTTAAAAAACTTTTATTTCTAGCCTCCTGGATATCCCGATGTCCTCCTCTGTGCTTCGCAACGTGATTCAGCCTAAAAACACCTCGCCCTTCATTGTGCGTGCGGACGCAGACTCCCACGGTCAGCCGGAAAGACCGCAAGAGGAAATGGAGGCTGTGCTGGGAGTCCTGGTGGAAAACGCGCCGGTGGCGATGGCGATGTTCGACCATCAAATGCGCTATGTTCTGGCCAACCGTGCGTGGGTGGAGGAGTTTTCTCTCCAATCTGTCCATCCTTTGATGGGGCGCAGCCAGTATGAAGTTTTCCCGGGCATGCATCCCGGCTGGAAGCAGGTCTATGACCGGGCGCTGCAGGGACACGTGGTCCGCAGCGAACACGATGCGCTTTCCGGGCCTGATGGCCGCCGCGTGGTTTACCGCTGGGAAGTGCGCCCCTGGAGAAGAAAGCGCGATGCGAGCGTCGGTGGTCTGATGGTCACCTGTGAAAAATTTGGCAATGCCTCCGCGCTGCCGCCCCAGGCCGCTGGTGAAGACAGCCAGCCGGAAAACGCCGGGCAGGCAACTCCCCGGCAGGAGCTGGTTCATTCCACGCTGCCCATGGTGCTGGTGGACGAGCGCGGCGTCATCCGGCAGACCAATGCTTCTGCCGCCGAACTGGGTTTGGCCAGAGGCATCCGCGAAGGTGAATCGGCCTTTTGGGATGTTTTTGCCGATACCCGGGAAGCTTCCCGGCTCCAGCTTCAGTGGGGGCTGACCATGGAAAAACTGGCCGGAGAATGCCGCCAGACCGGCTGGGTCATGGAATTGCCGCTGGCCGGAAGGGGGGGAGAAAACGGGGCTGCCCCTCTGTCTTCCCAGCGCTGGCTGGTCACTCTTTGCCAGGGGGAGGGCGAGCGGCGTTATCTGGCCCTCCTTTTGCCCGCCGGCACCGTCGCAGAAGCTCCGCGAAACGCTCCGGCCAATTTGCCCGCCATCGCCCAGGCTGTCTCCGCGATCAGCCAGATGCCGGCGGCAGACATGTCTTCAGGCCAGTCGCTGGAGATCCGGCGTCTGCAGGAGGAACTTGCCCGTGCGCGTCAGGAACTGAGAACGCTGCACGAAGCCGAGCGCGTGTTCACTCAGCGTGAGTCCCGCATGAGGCAGTATTTGGATTCCCTGCCTTGCGGAGTGCTGGTGCTGGATGAACTTGGCTCCCCAGCCTACCAGAACGATCCGCTGACAAAACTGCTGGGCCGCCGCATTCAGAAAGAAGAGACGGTGGAAGAATGGCTGGCTGCGGCCTGCCCGACCGCCGACCACCGCGAAGAGGTGGCCACCCTTTGGCGCGAAGATGTCTGGCGCCGCCAGCTGACCCGCACTTTCTCACTGGCCACAGCAGACGGGCTGTTGAAGGAGCTGGAATTCCAGCCTTCCGGCCTGCCCGGTGGCGGGCTGCTGGTCTGCATCCAGGATGCCACCGAGCACTGCCGCCAGGAAGAGCAGTTGCGGGCCACAGAGGCCAAGTTCCGCACCTTGTTGCAGGAGTCTCCCCAAGCCGTGGTGCTCATGGACAAAGCCGGGGCGGTGTTTGAAGCCAATCACCTGGCGGAAACCCTTCTGGGCCATCCCAAGAACGAACTTCGCCGCTACCCTCTGGAAGCGTGGCTGGAACCTGAGCACGCTGCCGCCCGTCGCGCGGCCTTGCAGAAGGTGTTGGAAACGGGTGAAAAGAGCGCGGCTTTGAATGTCACTATCCGGCAGACCGAAGGCAACTCCGTTCCGGTCGAACTGACGCTGGCTCCGGTGTTGGATGTCCGTGGCGAATTGAACAGCACGGTTCACTTTCTCCGGCAGAAAAGCGATTTTGCCCAAGCCCCAGCCGTACCGGCGCCTTCCCAGCCTGCTGTGGAAGCACCGTCGCACGCGATGCTTTCCGCACCGCCTGCTCCGCGTTTTGTCAAAGGGGAACCGGTGGAGCGCCTCCTGCTGGCTACCAACGTCAACGGCCGTATCAAGGAGCTTTCCGAACACGGTTCTGCGCTGCTGGAACTTGCTTCCGAGGAGGCCAAAGGCCGGGCCCTGCACTTGTACTTCCGCCCGTCTGATCCTAGCGGGTTCTATTCTTACCTCGCCTCTCTGGCCCAGTCTCCGGATGAAGCCCAGGAAGTGACCTGCTTTGCCCGGTCAGGGGAACGCAAGTCGTGCCGTCTGAAAGTCCGCTCCAGCGGTGGCGGTGGTTTTGACTTTGCGCTTCATGAAGTGGTGGACACGGAAGTGGAACTGCCGCCGGAGGCTCTGGAAGAGACGGCTGCTCCAGGGCTTTCTGCGTCAGGTACCTCCTGGACAGCAGCCGGGCTTGCCCGTGAAAAACTGCTGTTGGGAGAGACTCATCATCGCATCAAGAACCATCTGCAGATCATCTCCAGCCTTCTGAATCTGGAGTCGAACAACATCTCGGACGAGTCTGCCCGCGGCGTGCTTCGCTCCAGCCAGAACCGGGTGAAAGCGGTGGCCGAGTTGCACCAGCATTTGTACCAGTTCGCCGTGGGGCAGGGGGAAAGTTTTGCGTCTTTCGCCCAGGGCCTTGTCGGGCGTTTGAGGGATTGTTACCAAGTGCCGGCAGAACGTGTCGAGGTCACATTCCATCTTCAGGAAGGACCCGTTCCCCAGGAATGGCTGATGCCCCTGGCCCTGACCTTGAACGAGACGCTCTCCAACAGTTTTGAACATGCCTTCCCCCAAGGCAGGCTGGGCAGAGTGTCAGTGACCCTGGGCTTTGATGCTCATGGCGGCTTTCTGCGGGTGGCGGATGATGGCATGGGCCTCCCGCAGCTTTCGGACGGCACCAGTTTTTCCGGCCTGGGTCTGAAGATCCTGGCGGTGTTTGCCGAGCAGATGAACGGTTCGCTTGAGATGTTCAGGCCGGAATCGGGTGGGGCAGACATTTGCCTGAGATTTCGAGCTGGCAGCGAACCTTCTGTCTAGCCGGGCCGTGATGATGCGTTCCTTATGGGAACGATCTTCGCTCTTTCTCGAAGGGGCTATCGTAGACCCCTCTGGCAAGAATCAGGCGGCCTGATTTCCTTTGCGTATGGCTGATAAATTCAATTGCGATCTATTATGACA
>DASWXG010000893.1:0-9546 GCA_036405615.1 Prosthecobacter sp.
GCGCCTATGACGGCGTGGCGGCGTATCATCTGGACACGTATATCACGGCTACGTCGTTCCATGCGCCTTCGGCCACGGATGGCACGCGCCTCTATTTTACCCGCCAGACCGGGCAGACTGGCGTAGTCAGCGTGGGCTACCATGCTTCCACAGGAAGACTTTCCCAGGTTTCGAGCTGGAATACCCAGGCGTCTCCTGAAGTTTTGCATGTCGCAGCAGGGCATCTGCTTGCCAGCAGCCACGGCAATCTGGAACTCGCCGCCATCGGCCAGGAATCTGGCAATCTGACCCCGATCGCTTCTTACGATACTCCTGCGCCGCTTTGCCTGCGTGTAGACAGGGCCATGGCCACGCCAGTCAATGACCTTTGGATTCCCGCTGGCCTCTACGGTGTGGAGTTTCTGCAAAAGCAGGCTCCCTCGGCACCTTGACACCCCTCCTGTCAAAAGGGCCGCTCTAGCCCCCGGCAGTGATTTGGACGATTTCGATCAGGTCGCCGTCCTGAACCTGGGCCGCCTGCATTTCACGGGGCAGCAAGGCAGTGCGGTTGTGCTCCACCACCACAGGCTTGCCTGCCAGTCCCAAAGATTCCAGCAGGGCAGGCAGCAGCAGCGGCTGGGGAAGTTCGTGTGCCTGGCCGTTGAGCGTGATGGTCATGAACAAAAAGGGGGGTGAAAATGGCAGACGAAAATCAGGCGGCGAGAGCGCCTTCGGTCAGAATGGCGGCATCCCAGTCCTTCCACACGGCGTCCAGGCCCTGCTTCTTCAGCATCTCAGCCACCTCGGCAGGAGAGCGTTCATCGGCGATGCCAAACTGCCCCTCAGCTTTGGTATCTTTGGTTTTGGTTTCCACATCCACACGTCTTCCTTTGACGGTCTGATGCAGATCATCCTGCCCTGCTCCTGTGTAACCTCCAGGCTCGGTATGGCTCCCCGCGCTCATGGTGGTGACGCCGAGGGGGGCCAGAGCGTCCCGCAGATGGGCCGGTTCCCGGGTGCTCAGCACCACACCCACTTCAGGGAAGGTGATGCGGAAGGCACACAAAGTCTGGACGAGCGCCCAGTCCGGGAATCCGGTCTTGGGCTGGAAGCCGCCTGCGGCCGGACGCAGCCGGGGGAAGGCGACGGTGAAGCTGGATTTCCAGCAATGTTTGTAGAGGTGTTCCAGGTGAGCTGCCAGACGGATGGCCTCCAGCCGCCAGTCGCTCAGGCCAAAAAGCGCACCGATGCCGATGCGCCGGAACCCGCCTTCATAGCCGCGTTCCGGGCAGGCGAGCCGCCAGTCGAAGTTTTTCTTCGGCCCTGCTGTGTGCATTTCGGTGTAAAGGGGGCGGTCATATGTTTCGTGGTATACAACCAAGCCTTCAGCACCAGCTTTGACCATCCGCTCATATTCCGGGGCCTCCATGGGACCCACTTCGATGCCGATGGTCGGAACGAAATCACGGATGGCACGGATGCACTCTTCCAGATACCCTTCGCTGACAAAACGGGGATGCTCACCGGCCACCAGAAGGATGTTGCGAAAGCCCTGCTGCACGAGGTGCCGGGCCTCACGGACCACCTGGTCCACCGTCAGAGTCACGCGCATGATGCTGGTGTTGTCCCGGGAAAAACCGCAATAGGAGCAGTTGTTCACGCACTCGTTGGAAACATACAGCGGGGCAAACATGCGCATCGTGCGTCCAAAATTCCGGCGGGTGATGGTGCGGGATTCGCGGGCCATCGCTTCCAGCTGGGCGGGAGATTTGGTTTCCAGCAACCCCCAGAATTTCTCCATGAGAGGCGACTTGCGCGCAGGGAGGGCATCGAGGGCGGGAATGAAGGACGTCAACATGAGGGGCAAAAGGATATACGCCTGTCTCTCCCCGGGCGCAACCGGCGTGAAACTGGCAAACATCCCGTTGCCTGCGCGGGCGGCTGAGTCATACTGCGCCCCCTCGTTCCATGTCCACTTCGGCCCCTCTGCGCATTGTCCTGAAATTCGGCACCGGCATTTTGACCAAATTGCACGCGCCGGAGCCGGACCCTGTGCAATTGCGCAAGCTGGTGGAAGCCGTGGCCCTGCTGAGGCAGGCCGGGCACAGCGTGGTCGTGGTCAGCAGCGGCGCGGTGGGTTCCGGGCTGAAACCGCTCAACCTGACAGAGCGTCCCACGGACATGACCTCCCTCCAGGCGCTGGCCGCAGTCGGCCAGACGCACCTCATGCATGCTTACGAAAGTCTGCTGCGGGATCATGATTTGCACGTGGCCCAGCTCCTTCTGACCCATGATGATCTGGAAAACTACGACCGGGCCAGACGGGTCAAAACCACTCTGGAGCGTCTGCTCGAGTTCCCTCAGGTTGTTCCGGTCATCAATGAGAATGACAGCGTGGCCATCGAGGAACTGCGCTTTGGTGACAATGACAAACTTTCCTCCCGCGTCGCCCGTCTCTGGGAGGCGGATCTGCTCATCCTTCTGACCAGCGCTCCAGGACTCCTGCGCGACATGAACAAGCCGGAGGAAGGGCCGATTCCTGTGGTCGAAGACGTGGACGTGGTGATTCACCATGCCCAAGAGGAAAAAACCAAGCTGGGTACGGGGGGCATGATTTCCAAGCTCCGGGCGGTGCAGGACGCCGTGAACGGCGGCGTGCAGTGCATCATCGCCAGCGGTCGTCACGCCGAGCAGTTGCCCGCCGTGGTGGCTGGCGGCGGCATTTGTACTCGCTTCCTGGTCAAGCGGTCAGAGTAGGCCGGCCTGCGGCGGGAGACTGTGGCTGCGCATTGGCAACAGCCTGCGCAGCCGAACGCAACTCGCACCTCAAAGGGCGGGCTTTTTCAGCCAGCTGCCGCTGCTCGCTTTCATACTGCTGGCGTCCGCCGGCGGTTTCGATGCGGACCGGCACATAGCCCAGGTGATAAAGGTCATAAGGGCTCGCACGCATGTCGAGATCCCGGCCTTCGCAGGCGAGTTCAAAAATGCGGCCCAGAAGGTCTGATCCCGCCCAGGGCCAGAGTTTGGAGGCCCATTTGTAGAGGTCCATGTTGGCATGCAGGCAGGCGCCTTGCTCCATCTCCAGCCGTGTCTCCAGGACGGGTTGCAGCGAGTTCATCGGCCTCGCTTCAGGAGTAAAAAAACGGAAGGCGTCGTAGTGGGAGCAGCCGATGTGCTGAGACTCGACAAAAGCGGCAAGCTCATCCGGTGTCAGGCGCAACTCATAGCCCTGGTGGCGGATGTCTTCTCTCGTCTGCCGGTAGACCATGGCCCATTCATGAAGGCCGAAGCAGCGGAAACGCGGGGCGCGTTCCAGGATGTTGTCGCAAAGCTGCACCACCCAACGTGCCAGCTCAGCGAGATGGGCGGAGACAAGGGTTTCATCCAGGGCCAGACTGCCGCCCGGGAGCCTGCGGAAACGGTCGCTGGCGAGCCAGGGCATGGCTTGCAAGTCTTCATCGTTAACTTCCAAAGCCACTCCAAGGGGCGGCATCCACTGCTTCAATTTGGCTGGAGAAAAGCTGTAGTAGGTAAACAGAAAATCATGCACCGGGTGCTTTTCATGCCGGCTTCGGCGCTGGACGAAGCCGTCCGCCATGCTCTCAACGCGGTCGAGATGCGCCTCACGCCGGGCATGCCAGACCTTCCGTGGCCAGAAATGGGATGCCGGTTCGCTCATGCTTCCATTTCAATCTGGTAGCGGGGAAGGGTGGAATCCACCTCCCGGCTGTAGGCATCAATGCCGCCAGCGAGACACCGGGCGTTGGTGAATCCATGGCCGATGAAATAGGCGACGGCGTCCAGAGACCTCGAACCGGTGTGGTCGTAGAGCACCAGCGGGGCCTTTTTGTCCCAGTTGGAAAAAGCGTCCTGCACCACTTCTTGGGTCATGAGTACGGAGCCGGGAATGGAAACGGCCTCGTGCTCTTCGCGGGTGCGGGCGTCCAGCAGTTTCACAGCGGGCTCTGCTTGTCTCAAGGCGGCCAGGTCTGCCGGGGAGATTTGCAGGCTGACATCCCCCTCGTGGCTTTCCTGAATGTGCTGGATCACCTCCCCGACCGGGATGTTGTCGTTGCGCGCACAGAGCTGGGCCAGGGTTTCTGCCGGGCTGAAGGCGCAACTGCTGCATCCGCCGATGTGATAGCGGGCAAAAAGAGCGCGCTGAGCACCCGGGTAGCTTTTCAGCACCTCGGCCAGCGTGGTTTCCGGAGCGAGCGGGGGCAGGGAAGGAGAGGTCATGGCAGAAGGGATAACGAACGTGACAAGTGACGAAACTGCAAACTTCAAGTGGGCAAGCACGCTGGGTGCGCTACAATCGGCCTTTATGCCCGAACGAGAACCTCGCATCTACGTGCTGCCCACCATGATGACGGCCGGAAACATCCTTTCCGGTTTCGTAGCGGTATTGCAGATTTTCAAGGGCAGGGAAGGTGCGATCACAGAGCACTACTACTGGGCCATCATCGCCATTCTGGCAGCCTGTCTTTTTGATGTTCTCGACGGTCGTGTGGCTCGCCTGGGCGGTCAGGAATCCCCCTTCGGACGTGAACTGGACTCGATCGCGGACATTGTCTCTTTCGGCGTCGCGCCGGCTCTTCTTGTGCATGACATCGTGCTTTCCAGCATTGAGACCCCCGCCGGGCTGGGCTGGCTGATCGCCTGTGCTTATCTGGTCTGCGGTGCTATGCGGCTGGCCCGTTTCAACTGCATCGCCGCCAGTGACGACAAGACCAACAGCAAGCATTTCCGCGGCTGTCCCATTCCTGCCGCAGCGGGGGTGATCGCTTCACTGACGCTGCTGATGCTCTGGCTGGATGAAGGCAACAAGGAGATTGGCCAGTGGAAGTATGGTTTGGCCGTGCTCATGGTGCTGCTGTCCTGGCTCATGATGAGTGACCTGGAGTACCCGAGTTTCAAATCCATCAACTGGCGCACACGCCGCTCCCCGGTCTGGGTGCTCTTTCTCATCATCGTCGTCGCTTTTGCTGTGCGGAACTGGCAGTGGATGCCTTCAGTCCTGTTCGTCAGCTACCTTCTCTATGGTTTGATCCGCCCTTGGGTGTCACGCCGCTGGAGGCAGGAGATCGAGATCGAATTTGAAGCCGCCAACACCCCTGACGACCCAATTACCAATCAGGCGGAGGCCGCCGTGAAAACGGACGAAGACCAGACTGGCAACGGCCAGAGGCCTCCTAAAAACTGACGGTTTTCAAAGCATCACCCACGCACGCACTGACTGAGCCCACACCCGAGGAATGGCGGATTTTTACCAGCACGCACGACTGCCCACACTTCACCACCTGGCCACTCCGGACACAACGGTTCGGGATTCTGAACTGGCCGGGCTGACTCAAAACCGGCCCGTGGCTCTGCTGCTGCCCGCTCTTTACGCGGAAACGCAGAGGCCTGCCTTGCCTGCCATTCTGGAGCAAGTGTCGCAGGTGCCTTATGTGCAGGAAGTAGTGCTGAGCATGAATGGCATGGATGAAAGCCAGGTGCCCTCCGCTCTGGCTCTCTGCCGTGAATCCGCAGGCGACAAGAAAATCCATGTTTTGTGGAATGACGGTCCCGCCCTCCAGGCTGCGCACCACCGCCTGGCGGAAGGTGGCTGGAACGGCACCTGTTCAGGCAAGGGGGCTAACATCTGGATGGGGCTCGCGTATCTGAAGGCTCTCGGCCATCAGGGCATTGTCATCAGCCATGACACGGACATTCTGAACTACAGCCCCTCGCTCCTGGCCAAGCTGTGCTTTCCCGTGGCTCACCCGCGTCTCGGTTACCGTTTTGCCAAAGGTTACTACAGCCGTGTGGCGGACAGGCTTTACGGGCGCGTGACCCGGCTGTTGATTTTCCCGTTGATCCAGTCCTTCCAGGATGTCCTGGGCAGCCGCCCCTTGCTGGAACATCTGGAAAGCTTTCGTTATCCGCTGTCAGGTGAATTTGCCGGCGACCTGAACACCCTGGCAGAATTCGATCTTCCTTCAGCCTGGGGACTGGAGATCGCCATGCTGTGCGAGGCCCACCGGCATCTCACCCCGGCGGAACAATGCCAGGTGGATCTGGGTTTTCATTTCGAGCACCGTCACCGCCAGCTGCTGACCCCAGGCCTGGAACAGGGGCTTGTGGCTGCGGCCGCGGACGTGGTCCGTTGCCTCACCTGCAAGATTTTGCGGGATGCCGAAGTTCCTGCCCCAGGACCTTTGTTGAGAGAAGTGCTGGGCAAATACTCCTCCAGGCGCGCCCGGGAGTGGATGGACCGCTATGAGCATGTGGCTTTGCTGAACGGTTTGAAATTCGACCCAGCAGAAGAAAGCCTGGCCATTCAGGCCTTTACCGAGGCTTTGGAGGAACTGGTGAACAAGGCGGACATTTCCGGGCTGGAAATGCCGGGTATGCGGCCCTCGCCTGCTCTGGCCTTGAAAAGCCTGCCAGGTTTTGGGGAGCAGATCACCGGTGCCGTGCTCTGAGTTGCTGTGCCGCAGTCCGAGATCGGCGCGCGGGATCATCGACTCCGAGCGCCAGCCAGAAATAAAAAAGCGGCATGTTTCCATGCCGCTTTTTTGTGGAGAACTTTAGCTGCTGTCAGTAGGTCGACGCCTGCTGGTTGACCCGGCTGCCCGATGGGTCCACCACCTTCACGGTCACAAAGAAAACCATGTGGCGGATTTTGCGGCGTTTCACCTCGCTCTTGAACAGGCGGCCAATAAACGGGGCGTCACCGAGAAGGGGAACCTTGTCGTTGATGATTTCTTCCTGATTGGTCACCAAGCCGCCGAGAACCACAGTTGCACCATCCCAGACCTTGACGGCTGTGATCACCTTCCGGGTATCGAACACGGGCTGGAAGATCAGGTTGGGAGTCAGTTCCTGGAAAGCGCCCTGATAGAGAGTGCGGATCGGAGAGCCATAGTTCACGAAGCCGGAGAACTCCGTAAACTGGGGAGTGATGGTCAAATCCACCGTGCGGCCGTCCTCGGAAATCACTGGTTCCACTTCAAGCACCACCCCTGTTTTCCGCATCTCAAAGGCGGTCGGCGTGGTCGGGGTGACCACCACCGGTGGCAGGTTGATCTGAGGCAGGGGAACTCCGGGGCCACCGCCGACGATCGTGATATTGGAACCAAAGTTGGTCGGGATCTGCGGCGGGTCAAACTCAGTGGGGTAGATCAGTTCTCGCGTCACTTCCAGGCTGGCCTTCTGGCCGCTGCGGGTCACCACGCTGGGCTGGGAGCAGAGGTCAATGCCCTTCTTCTGGTCGAGCGCGCGGAGGACGCCCTGGAACTGTGGATCGGTGAAGACGCCACTGATCGAAAGCACGCCTGGGGAGCGCTTGGAAATGCTGCCCTGGGAGTTGTTGAAAAGGACATTGTCAATGCCATTGACGCTGAGGTCTCCTGAGGAGCGCAGGCCTGCAGTCACGGGATTGGCACCCAAGGGGGTGGTTGTTCCTCCGGTACCCGGGAGCTGCCGCGGGAAGTCATTCGTTAGGAAATTGCTAGGCTGTCCATTGCCCACGCTTCCCCCGCCCAGGTCGATCTGGTCGTTCTTGAGGCCAAAAGATCCGAGCAGCCAGTCGAAGCCGATCTCGGTCAAGCGGTTGTCGCTCACTTCCAGAAGGCGGACATCAACAATCACCTGTTTGGGCGAGCGGTTGAGCGCCTGCTCGACCAGCATGTCCACGAGTTCCATGTTCTTGGCCGTGTTGGTGACCAGCAGCACATTGGTGCTTGGGCTGTAGCTTGCGCCTGCACCGTCACCAAAAGAGACGCCGTAGCTTTCCAAGAACTCTTTTGCCCCGATTCGCTTCATCACCAGGCCCGTGTTGGCAGTCGGCGTGTTTGAATTGGCGAACGGGTCGGCGGAAGCCGCCGGCGCAGCACCTGCGGCACCTCCGGTCGGTGCGCTGTTCAGGAAGTCCGGTGGCACCCGGTAGCTTTTGGAGATGAGGGCATTGGACGTCTCTGCTGCCGAGGAAAGGCGCACTGCAAACTCCTCCACCCGGTAGGTCAGGCCGGACATTTCCGTCACGTAGCGAAGGACTTCCTCGACAGGGACTTCAATGAGATTGAGCGAAATAGGCCGTGCGACGTAGTCTGTGGGAAGGTTGACCACAAAGTCGATGCCCTTGCCGGTGGGGTCGAGATCGCGCGAACGTACCCGCAGGTATTCCAAAACTTCCTGAATGGTGGCTCCGCTGAAATCGATGCGGGCGATCTTCAGATCACGCAGCTTTTGCTGGATGCTTTCGCGGCCTCCGCGGATGGGGGCGCCTGCCGTGCCTCCGCTGCCAAAGAGGCCGGAGACATCTGTGCGGGACTTGTTAGGCCGTTGTTCCCAGGTGGCGTTCACATCGTTCAGCATCTTGCTGCGTGTGTGGTCGCGGGCGGCGTCGAAATAGAGGCCGCGTGCCTGCTCGGTCTGCTCCATGCCCCTGCGGGCGGCACTGTTGTAAGGATCCAGGCGGAGCACATCATCATAGGTGAGAAGTGCCTTGTCGTACTGCCCGGTTTCTCGCTGGGAGGCGGCAAGAGTCAGCTTCTTCTCAACCTCAGCAACCTTCGAGATATGCTCCGGAGTCAGCGCTGGAGGATAGCGGTCTGGATCGCCGATGCGCTGGCGCAGCGCGGCAACCTTGCGGTTCCCTTGCGCGACGTTCGGGGCATCAAGCTTGATCAAAATTTCGTTGGCGGCTTTGTAGTCGCCGGCATCCGCCAGTTCCTTCGCGCGGGCCAGGCCGGAACGGATGTAGCCATCCAGCGCCACCGCGCGGGCCTCTTGGGCGAGAGGGACATCTGGCAGGGTGACAAAAGCTTCTTCGTAAATTTTGAAAGCGGCGGCGGTTTCACCTTTCTTGAGCAGTTCTTCCGCTTCCGGCAGACGTGTTTGCTGGGCTGTCACCAGACTGGCGCGGCGCTGCACCTCCTTTTCAGCAAGGCCTGGAAGGCCGCCATCGCCGGCCGTCAGGCTGGCCGGGGTGAGAAAGAAACTGCCAGCCAGGGCCAGGACGGAAACGGCAGCAGGCACTGCATGCTGGCGGGCGGGGCGTGAATTCGGGCGATGCATTCGGAAAGCGGGGGCAGGGCGAAAAGGCGAGGAATATCAACTTTTCCAGCCTAGCCCAAGCATTTTCTCCCGAGGAAAGCATCTTTCGTTCGTTGTGAAGGAATCTCGTTCAGCACCTTGCCATATTCTTTGTCAAAAGACGTGCAACCCATCAGTAAATCGTCCATTCTAGTCATTCCCCCCAACCCAATCATGTTTCTGCCCCGCGCCTTCCAGTGCCTTTTGCCTGTATCCCGAGTTTCTTTTGGGAGATTTTGCGCAGCACTGATCCTGCCTTTGCTGGGCGGTGCGTCCGCCTTTGGCCAGATCAATGATATCAGCGATCTTCGCCAGCTATTGACCCAAGGGGGCGATACTGCTGTCAAATCGGGGACCGGCGGTCAGCCGGGGGCGAGTCCGGCGAGCACCAACCCCAACATTTTTTATGCGGCCCCGGGACCCTGGGGAAAGCTGCGCTGCGCCTATATCTACCTTGAGGCACCGAAAACGCTGGTGGACAATTTT
>DASWXG010000894.1:0-2500 GCA_036405615.1 Prosthecobacter sp.
ATCCGCAGCATCGGCATTGGCAAAATGAGAAAAGATGCCCTCCACCTCCACATGCCCGCAGGAGAGGCTTTCCTCCAGCAACCGCGATGCATTGTAATAGTGGATGCCGATCCGCTCCATGCCGGTATCCACCTTCAGATGAACCCTGGCGCGGACGCCGAGGGATGCGGCGGCCTCATCAATGAGCTTCAGTTTTTCAACCGAAGGCGCCGTCAGTGTAAGTCCGTGACGCAGAAACAGCGGGATCTGCTCTCCGGCAATGCCGCCCAGAACCAGAATCGGAGTCTGGATGCCCTGCTTCCTCAGGAGGATGCCCTCTTCCAGGAAAGCCACTCCCAGATAGTCCGCGCCCAGAGTGACCATGTGGCGGGCCACTGCCACCAGGCCGTGCCCGTATGCATTGGCCTTGAGGATGGGCATCACGCGTGCCCGTCCCACGTGGCTGCGAATGGCGGCCAGATTGGCACCCAGCGCCCCAAAATCCACCTCGACATGAGTTGGCCTAACGGCTTCTTCTTCAACAAAGATGGTCTCTGAAGGCTTCATGAGCTTTTGCGCAGCACTCGCACCCGCTCCCGTCCCTCCCGGCCCTCATAGGCCACCGGCGGAACTTCATCCATGACAATCTCCCATGGGCCATCCGGGAAAAGCCGGTCCAGTTCCTCCGTGGAGATGCCAAACGGAGGTCCGCTTTCGCCCGGATCCATTTCAGGATTGATGAACCAGACACCCGCCAGATAACCGCCAGGTTTCAGCAGACTGAAAACCGTGGCAGCGTAAGCGGCACGCCATTCCGGCGGAAGTGCGCAGAGGCAGGTATGCTCCACAACAAAGTCAAAGGAGCCTGTCCAATCTGAAGGCAGCGCAAAGAGGTCTCCCAGATGGAAGCGGTCCGCCCATTGTGGATAGGCCGCCCTGGCACGGTCCACGGCTGTGGGAGAAAGGTCCACTCCATGCGCATCCAACCCCTGCTGGATCAGGAGGGCGACATCATGGCCGATGCCGCAGCCAGGGACCAGCGCCTTGCCAGCCAGCCCGCCTTTGTGTTCTTGCAACCACCAGGACAAGGGCGGCGAAGGCGCTCCCTTGTCCCAGGGTGTTGTTCCTTCCAGATAGCAGCTTTCCCAATCAGTCATGATGATCCCAAGAGGGGCATGCAAAGAGGGTCCGCTGCAACCTGAATCCCGGCTCTTGTGAATTACAGAGCGGCGGCAATGGCTGCACCGATCTCCCGGGTGCCCACCTTGCGTGTGCCAGCAACGCCCGTGTAGATGTCACCGGTGCGCAGACCGTCTTCGATGACCTTGCGGACAGCGTTTTCAATGGCCACCGCCTCTTTCTCCAGACCGAGGGAGAAACGCAGCAGCAGAGCAGCCGAGAGAATCTGGGCGATCGGGTTGGCGATGCCCTGACCGGCGATGTCGGGGGCGGTACCGCCGCTCGGCTCAAAGAGGCCAAAGTAGAGACCGTCACCTTTCGGTTTGCCCAGGCTGGCGCTGGCCAGCATGCCGAGGCTGCCGCAGATCATCGCCATTTCATCACTGAGGATGTCACCAAAGAGGTTTTCAGTCACCATCACATCAAAGCTGCGGGGAGCCTTGATCAGCTGCATGGCGGCATTGTCCACATACAGGTGAGAGAGGGTGACGTCCGGATACTGCTTGGCCACTTCCACCATTGTTTCGCGCCAGAGGACGCTGTTGGTGAGGACGTTGGCTTTGTCCACGGACACCACCTGCTTGCGACGAAGCTGGGCGGCCTTGAACGCGACATGGGCGATACGCTCAATCTCGCTCTTCTTGTAAACCATGGTGTCGATCACCTCGATGTCGCCGTCCGGCAGCGTGGTGCGGCTCTTGGGCTGGCCGAAATACAGGCCGCCGGTCAGTTCACGGACACAGAGCACATCGAAACCGCCTTCCACCAGATCCGAGCGGACCGGGGAGGAAGCCGTGAGGGCCGGGTAGCAGATGCCGGGGCGAAGATTGGCAAAAAGGCCGAAGTGTTTGCGAAGCGGCAGCAGTGCGCCGCGCTCCGGCTGCTCATTCGGAGGCAGCTTTTCCCACTTGGGTCCACCGACGGAACCGAAGAGGATGGCGTCGCTGGCTTCACAAGCCGCCACAGTCTCCGCCGGCAGCGCCTTGCCCACGGCATCAATCGCCGCGCCGCCCACCAGCTGGTGGTTGTACTCAAAACGGAAATCCGACTTGGCGGCAAGGGTGTCGAGGACGTGGATAGCCTCCGCCATGACTTCGGGGCCGATGCCATCGCCAGGGAGGACTGCAAGTTTGAAGGTGCGACTCATAAAATGTGGGTCCGGTCTATGGACGAGGATGCCCGGCCGGGCAAGGGCGAGAAACAGGTTGAGCAAACAGCGGGAAAATCCGTCCAATCCCTAGCCCCCTGCGTATTTTCCCGCCCTCATAACCTGCACATTTTAGCATTGCCTTCTGCGCGACGTGTCAATACCCTGTCTTTACAAACCATGAAAATCCCCTTT
>DASWXG010000895.1:0-2711 GCA_036405615.1 Prosthecobacter sp.
GCCCGCGGAAGAAACGGGCGATGCCGGGGAAGTCGGGGCTGGGAATGCCGAGGCGGTAGTAACTCTGCGGGTGGCAGGCGTAGTAGCTGAGCACAGCCACCGGCGTTTCTTTGTTCCAAAAGCTGAGCAGGGTGACCTGCGGATCAATGGTGCCTTCGGGTTCGGCACGCAGCACGGGATCTTTGGTCGTGGTGAGACGCATGGCGCGGATGCGGCCACCGGGACCCATGATGCGGCGGTTGGAGGCCACCTCTTTCACCTCGGCGACGCCTTTGCCGTAGTGGGTCACGGGTTTGGCATCGGCCACGGCAGTGCGTACGGCATCGGCCAGGCGCTGGATGACCTGACGGTGAAAGGTGCCTTCAAAGCGGCCATAGTCCTTGAGGTTCAGCTCCTGGATGATCTTCTCAGCCGTGAAATCGCAGCCGGGGGCATCGTGCTGGTGCAGGGCATGCACCGCTACGTGATCGGGCGTGGTGCCGGCGGCTTCGGCCAGTGCGGCGCAAAAGGCATCATGACCTTCATTGGCGATGCCGATCCAGTCCACGGCGCAGAGCACCACCGGTTTTTCCCCGCCGATCAGCACCATGCCGCGGGCGCGGAGGGTCAGTTCATCCAGGCGCTTTACCGGATCATAGGCCATGGGGGCACCCAGAGGCGGGGTGGCGTCCACATCGAAGGTGGCGACTTTCACCTCCTGGGCCGGGGCCAGCAGGGGGAGCCAGAGAGAAAGGGCGAGGAGGAAAAGGCGTTTCATGCAGCTTCTTAAAAGAGCGTGCCACAAAGCCGCCAGAATTGATACTTTTCACCCGTATTGCCATCCCTCTGTCATGAACCGCCTGTTGCTGCCCTTTTTAGCCACCGCTGCTTTTGCCGCCGATTTCCCCGAACCTTTTAATTCTGAGAAGGGCCAGCCCATGTCTGCCGAAGAGACGGCAAAGACCATGGAACTGCCTCCGGGTTTCAAATGTGTGGTCTTTGCCGCGGAGCCGGATGTGCAGCAGCCCATCGCCATGGCATGGGATCCCAAGGGACGGCTCTGGGTGGCGGAAAACTACACCTATGCGGAGAACCCTTCTCGCTGGAACACCCAGCTGCGTGACCGCATCATCATTCTGGAAGACAAGGACAACGACGGCAAACACGATGGCCGCAAGGTCTTCTGGGACAAGGGAGCCTACCTGACCAGCGTGGAGTGGGGCTACGGTGGAGCCTGGATTTTGAACAACGGCACGCTCAGCTTCATTCCGGACAAGAACGGCGATGATGTGCCCGATGGCGAACCGGAGATCCTGCTGGATGGCTTCAATGTGAAGACCATCGGCCATAACATCGTCAACGGTCTGCGCTGGGGGCCGGACGGCTGGCTTTATGGTCGCCACGGCATCACGGATACTTCCGCAGTGGGCGCGCCGGGGACGCCGAACGAAAAGCGTGTCAAAATGAACTGCGCCATCTGGCGTTATCACCCGACCCGCAAGATCCTGGAAACTGTGGCCCACGGCGGCACCAACTCCTGGGGCCATGACTGGAACGCGGACGGTGAACTGTTCATGATCAACACCGTGATCGGCCATCTCTGGCATGTGATCCCGGGGGCCTACTACCGTCGCATGTTCGGCACGCACCTGAACCCGTATGTGTATGAGATCATCGAGCAGACGGCAGACCATTTCCACTGGGACACCGGCGCGGAGAAGTGGAGCGACATCCGCACGGGCATCAGCAACAAGACGCTGGAACTCGGCGGCGGTCATGCCCATGTGGGCATGCTGATTTATCAAGGCGGTCTCTGGCCCAAGGAATACGATGGCGCGGTGCTGACCTGCAACCTCCACGGACGCCGGATCAATGTGGACAAACTGGAGCGCCAGGGGAACGGCTATGTCGGCAAACACGCGCCTGACTTCATGCAGGCCAAGGACCCCTGGTTCCGCGGCATCGAGCTGCTGACCTGTCCGGATGGCAACGTCATCGTCTCCGACTGGAGCGACACCGGCGAATGTCATGACAATGATGGCATCCACCGCACCAGCGGCCGCATTTATAAGATTGTGTATGGGGAGCCGAAGAAGATGGAGCCTGTTGATGTGGCGAAAGCGCCAAAGCAAGAACTGGTGAAGTTGCTGGGAAGTTCGAACAACTGGTGGAAAAGGGCAGCTCAGCAAACCATTCTTGAAAGCGTTCATAACGGCTATGAGCCCAAGCTCGCTGCGGACCTTCCTGCGCTTCAAGAGATGGCGAGGAAATCATCAGACGCCGGGACCCGGATAACTGCGATCAATACCCGCCGTCTGTTGGGTATTTTTGATACCGAAGTCCTTGCTCAGCATCTTGCTGGCTCAGATGACAGTGTCCGTGCCAATGCGGTGACCGCGTGGACTGAAAGTGATGAGATTAACCTTTCCTCCAAAGAACAGAAGACGAAGTTTGAATCCGTTGCCGCTTCCGACCGCTCCGGTCTCGTTCGTCTGCATCTCGCCTCCGCTCTCCAGCGCCTTCCCCTCGAATCCCGCTGGTCCATCGCCACGGCTTTGGCCAAGCATGAGGAGGACGCGAACGACCGTCAGCAGCCGCTGATGGTCTGGTATGGCATTGAAGCCTCCGTGGCCGCCGACCCGATGCGGGGCGTGCAGCTGATTGGCGAAGCCAAGATCCCGACGGTGCGCCGTTTGGTGGCGCGCCGCATCACCGAGGAGATTGAGAAACAG